>CAZBFZ010000026.1:3210-8647 GCA_964491245.1 uncultured Methanosarcinales archaeon | reverse complement strand
TATTGATTTGAGGCCGAGGTTTGTCAAGCTTCCTGACATCAGCGTCAAGGAGAAAATTAACGTGCGCTACCCGCTGCTGCCGCCTTATGCTTTTGCGCACATTTACTGGGACAACACTGCCAAGGAGCTTTTGTATTCTGTTGAGGAAGTCTTGCTTTCAGACACTGAGAAGGAGCTTCTGAAGCTTATCCAGCTTGGGCTTGAGGAGATGATTAACATCAGCTACGCGTATGCCACGAAGTCCGAGCTTATCATAAAATACCTTGAGAAGAACGTCCAGTCCATCCTTGCCGAGCTTGGCGCCAAGGTTTCGAAGCAGTCCTACCTGAAGATAATGTACTATGTTTACCGCGACTTTGTCGGGATGAACGAGATTGAGCCGATGATGCACGACTTCTACATTGAGGACATTGAGTGCAACGGCGTTGACACGCCAATCTACATTGTCCACAGGAGATACCAGAACATGAGGACTAACGTTATCTTCTCTGAAGCTAAGCCGCTGGTTGACTTTGTTGAGAAGCTCGCCCAGAAAACGGGAAGGTACGTCAGCTACGCAAAGCCGCTTTTGGATGGCAGCCTTCCAGACGGTAGCAGGGTCAACGCGACTTACACCAGCGACGTTACTGCTCACGGCCCTACCTTTACGATTAGGAAGTTCACCAAGGACCCTTTGACGCCGGTTCACCTCATGGGCTACAAGACTGCGAGCCCTGAGATTTTTGGCTTCCTTTGGCTTGCCATTGAGAACAAGTTTAACATCATGGCGATTGGCGAGACAGCCTCTGGCAAGACGACGTTTCTCAACTCCATCCTGCAGTTTGTCCCTCCTGAGGCGAGGATTGTCTCAATTGAGGATACGAGGGAGCTTAACCTTGCCCATGATAACTGGATTCCTGCTGTTGGCAGGGTGGGCTTTGGCATTCCCAACCTGCTTGGGAAGCAGTACGGCGAGATCAGCCTGTTTGACCTTCTGAGGGAGACGTTCAGGCAGAACCCTGACTACGTCGTTGTGGGAGAGGTTAGGGGCAAGGAGACCTATGTCCTGTTCCAGGGCATGGCTTCTATACCCGGTGACCAGAAAATAATGGTGGTGCAGGATGGCAAGCCAAAGTTGGCAAGGATTGGCGAAATCACTGACGTCAGCAGCTGCCAGACAGTAGCTTTTGACCCGATGACGTGCGAAGCCAGGCTGCTGCCTGTCAAAGCCCACATAAGGCATCCTGAACGCTCTGAATTGGTTAAGGTTACGACAAGAACTGGCAGGGAAATAATTGCAACTCCCGACCATTCGCTGTTTGCCATTGGCAGCCGGAACCAGATGGTTGACGTTCCTGCTGGTATTTTGAAGCCTGGGGATAAGCTTGCAATAGCGGCAAGGATACCTTGCGGTTATGCGGACATAGAAAAGCTGAATCTTTTGGACATTATACCAAATATTCGCGTTTATGCGCCTGAGATGATTAAGGAGGCTTCTCACAAGCTTGGCTATTACCAGGCTTCGGCTGTTTGCGGAGTGGTGTCAATAACGGATTATTACGGCAACTTCAGGCGGGCAAGCCCTGCCTCAATGAAGAAAGAAATGTTCTTTGAGCTGATGCCGGCAGCAGAGGTTCCTGTGGATAAATCACAGCTGCAGGTCAAGCTTCTCAGGAAGAGCAGGCCAATTCCTGCCGAGGTTGAAGTCAGTGATGAGTTTTTGAGGCTGCTAGGCTATTTCATTTCAGAAGGCACCGTGAACTTTTCAGGCAAAAACAGCTCATTTGCCCTGTACAATAAAAATCTGGAAGTGCTTGAAGACATGAGGCATTGCATGGCTAAGGTAACAGCCATGATTCCAGCTGAAAGGGTAACTCATGGCTTTGGTGAGGCAACCGAGCTGAAAATAGGCAACAGGATTTACGCCGAGCTTTTGAAGGCGCTATGCGGCAAAGGCAGGGAAAAAAGGTTGCCTGACTTTATTTTCGGCTTGTCCAAAGAGAGGATAGGGCACTTCCTGTCCGGTCTGTTCACCGGCGATGGCCATACGACTGAGAATTCGTTTGGCTACACTACTGTAATAAAGGAATTGGCTCAGCAGGTGCAGCAGCTTCTTCTTGTTTACGGAATAGTGGCGAGTGTTTACGGAAATAAGCCAAAGAAAACATACGGCGTTGCGTTTTACAGGGAAGAGGATAAGGAAGAGTTCCTTAAGTACGTCAGGGTTCTTGGCAGGAAAGAGTTTGCCAGAAAAGCAAAAACTGTAAACAGGAAGAAGTTTAATGACGCTTACTTGGACACAGTTAAGGAAGTTGAAGTGATAAGTCTGGAGAAAGCCGTGCCTGTGTACGACCTGTCTGTTCCAAGAGCTGAAAATTTCCTCAGCGCAACAGGCATAATCCTTCACAACTCCGGCCATCCAAGCTTCAGCACTTTCCACGCAGCATCGGTTGAGACTATGATAAGGAGGCTTGAAACCCCTCCCATTAGCCTTCCTGCCTCGCTTGTTGACTCGCTTGACATAGTTTGCAGCGTTATCCACATCAAGGACCAGAGGAGGAATATGAGGCGGGTGAAGGACGTGAAGGAGATTATTGAGGTGAAGCAGCAGGTTGGCACTGTTGACTCCAACACGCTTTTTGAGTGGAGCCAGATTGAGGACACTTTCGTGTACAACGGCAACTCGCATATCATGTCAATCATAAGCAAGCGCACAGGCACCAGTATCAAGGAGCTTGAGGACGAAGTGAGGGTTCGCGGGCTGCTCCTTTCAAAGCTGCTTGAGAAGAACATGGCGCATTACAAGGACGTCACTAGGGTTGTTAACGAGTACTACAAGGATCCTGAAGGGGTTAAGGCCTTTTTCGGCATAAAGTAGCAAAATAAAAAATGCACAAGCAAAAAACATTTGCGCAATTCGACCACAGGTCGAATGCACAATCTGGCAAAACCAGATTTGTGTCGCCGAATCCGCTGGCAGAGCTTAATGGCAGCGTTTCAAAAGCTGCTATGCTCATTGAGCTTTATGAGAGGCACGCTAATTCCGAGATTAAGACCGATGCCGAGCTTGGCAATGTGAAGCGGGAGATGAAGGTCATAAGGGGCGAGATACTTTCAGAGCTGGCGCGCTCAAAGGGCGCCTTGGAGCGGCTGCAGAACCCAAATCGCTTGAAAGCGATTGGGCCCAGTCGCAACAGCGACTTGGGGGAGGCAAAGGGCTGATAGGCATGGCTCATAAAAACGCGCGGCAGCTTCTGGGAGAGGTTACAGAGCTGCTTAGGGAGCTTGAGGTGTATTCAAGCCAGCGGGACTCTTTTTTTTCCAATCTTGAGAAGCTTGACGAGGACTACCAGGATGGGCGTTTTGGCTACCTTGAGTACCAGGAAAGGCAGAAGGCAATCCTCAGGAGCCGGTCCAGGGAGGAGTGGTCTGAGTACTACAGGGCTTGCGTTTACTCGCTTCTGAAGAAGGTTGAGTTCATACTCTCGCAGGCCGCTGCCCTTGTGTACGATGACAATTCTTTCAGCAGCCTCGCTGTCAGGGGAAAGGGCAAGGTTTCGGTTTTCCTGACAGAAGCTGCGGCCGCCTCAACAGCGACTGCTGGCGCTGCTGAAGCCGGGGTAAAAGCATCCCATCATGTTGAGGTTTTTAACATTGACAGCGAGATAGCCCGTTTAAGGGGGCTGCTTGAGGCGAAGAGCATACGCCTCAGCCAGCTTGAGGAGCTGGGGGAGGCAGGCAGGAAGTCTGGCAGGTTAAAGGTTAGCGTGCCGAAGTTCGAGGAGGTTGTGGAGGAGGTTGAGGCTGCTGAGAAGAGGGCTGCAAAGGCAAGGGTGAAAGTTCCGGCTGTCTCGCCTGCCCCTGTTGCCGCTTCTAAGGCCACTCCTGCTGCGGGGAAAGAAAAAATGTCTTTCCTGAAAACACTCTCAGCTGCGGCGAAAGCCGTTATCATGTTTGTCGTTGATGTTCCGGTTACTGCAGCGAAGTCCTTGGGTCGTGTTGTGAAGAAAGTAAGCGCCAGAGCCCAACAGCCAAAGCCGGTTGCTGCCCAGGCAACAGCCTCAGCTTCAAAGAGTAAGCCAATCTTCTCGAAACTTCCTTCTCCATTGCTGCTGTTCAGGGGCTTGTTCAAGGCTAAGTCCAAAGCAGTTCCTTCTGAGTTTTACCAGCCATCGAAGAAAGCCGCTCTTGGCGCTCAGCGGCAGGGTGTCTTTTCCGCGGTTGCGCAGGCGCTCAGCAAGGACAAGGCGAAGAAGGGCATATTTGTTGAGGAGATTGTGCGGATGGAAAAGCAGGCGAAGATTGTTGAGCAGGCTCCGGCTCTTGAGCAGAAGGAGCCTGCCGGGCTGGCTTTCGGCTGGTTCTCTGCCAGGGGCCTTCTTCACGAGCTTACTGAGAAGTTCAGGTCGAAGCAGGAGCCGATTGTGGGTGAGAAGACAGCCGTTCCTGCCCATGTGAAGAGGCTGAAGGAGATGCGTAAGAAGCTTTACGAGGAGGAAAGGCTTTCCGGCTTTGACACTACCCTGCTGGCGCAGGAGGCAAGGAGGGTTAAGAAGATTCTTGAGGTTGAGAAGCCCGAGGTCTACCAGGGCAGCTCTGTCGGCTTGATTGCCAACCTTACTGTCAGGAAAATCAGCCTGTTACTTGTCGACACTTTCCCTGAGTTCTTCGGGTTCCTGTACAACGCCCTCAGGGCGGCCAATGTCAAGGTGCTTTCGAACACGTACGTCAACATCATGATACTGTCAACCCTGTTTGTCATGTCATCATCCTTCATTATAATGCTCGTCACGTTTTTCGTGATTGGCTACCCGATTTACCAGATAGCCCTCAGGGCATTCATCCTTAGCATAATTTCAGGATTCGCATGCGCGACTATCTTCTACGCCTACCCGTTTGTCAAGATTAAGGAAAGGAGGAGGAACATAATGACCAACATGCCTTTCGCCATAAACCACATGGCTGCAGTTGCTACGTCAGGCGTTCCTCCTGTTTCAATGTTTGAGCTCATTGCCGCTTCAAGGGAGTACGCCGAGATAGGCATTGAGGTAAAGAAGATTGTGGACTTCATCAACATCTTCGGCTACGACTTGCTGACGGCAATCAGGACAGTCGCAGCTACCACTCCAAGCCAGCCGTTTAAGGAGTTCCTTGAGGGCATGGTGAGCACCATCGAGACGGGAGGAGACCTTGACAGGTATCTCAGGCAGGAGGCGGACCAGGCAGCGCTGACTTACAACCTTGAGAGGCAGCGCTACAACGAGACAGTAAGCACGTACTCAGACATCTACACGGGCCTGCTCATTGCAGCCCCGCTGTTTTTCATTGCCTCCATGGCCCTTGTCAACCTTCTTGGTGGCAGCCTCGGCGGCCTTGGCGTTGATGTTGTCATGGCCGTTGGGGCTTACGTGGTGATTCCGCTCCTGAACGTTGGCTTTCTGCTGTTCCTGCAGTTCAC
>CAZBFZ010000026.1:0-3110 GCA_964491245.1 uncultured Methanosarcinales archaeon | reverse complement strand
ATGGTGAAGATACTTTTTGAGACGAGGCACAGGATAGCGCTTGGGGCAGCGCTTCTCTTGCTGCTGGGCAACATTTACCTTTTCAAGGGCAAAATCTTCTTTGTCCCGTTCCTGGCCGTGGTTGCTATAGCCGCGACGCTGCCCTACTGGCTGGACATAATGAGGGAGAACAAGCGCCAGAAGGAGATCGAAGCGCGGTTTCCTGAGTTTGTCAGGAACCTGTCAGGAGCGATAAAGTCCGGCATGCCTGCTGCCCAGGCTGTTGTTCACGTCTCAGAAGGCGAATACGGAACGCTCTCGCCTTACCTTAAGAAGCTTGCCAACCAGATTGAGTGGTCCATTCCGTTTCACAGGGCGTTTATCAATTTTGCGAAGGAGACCGAGAACCCGGTCATAAGGAGGGCAATTGCAACCGTCATCCAGGCAGAGCAGGCAGGCGGCAACATCGAGGATGTTCTTTCTTCGGTTACAGAGTCGCTGCTTCAGATTAAGAAAATCAAGGAAGAGAGGAAGTCAAGCATCCACGCCCAGGTCATGCAGAGCTACATAATTTTCTTCGTTTTCCTTGGGGTTATGATCGTCATCCAGAACCTTCTCATTCCTTACATGATAAAGTTTGGGTCTGTAAACACGGACGAGGCAGGCCTCGCATCTTCGCAGATTGCCGGAGGCATAAACCTGCAGGCCGAGCTTGACTTTTCCTCCCCGCTGGACTTTTTTGCTTCGCTTGGCGGCTGGCTTCTGAGCCTGAACGGCATATTCCTGCTCATGTCGATGATTCAGGCGTTTTTTGCTGGCGTTGTTCTTGGAAAGCTTGCCGAGGGTGACATGACATCTGGGCTGCGGCATTCCCTGATAATGATGACTGCCGCGTTCATGACGATAACGCTTGCCCAGAGCATACTCAGGAGTGCAGGCGGAATTTCTATCCCTGGCGTTCCGGCAGTGGGATGAGGGGCATGGTGAATCTTGTTCTCGACATAAGGAAGTCCGTGGAAGGCAATGCCGCTGTTTACTTTGAGAAGGCAAAGAGGGCGAGGAGGAAGCTTGAAGGTGCCAAAGCAGCCCTTGACAGAACACAAAGGAAGCTGCAGCAGCTTCTATCCGAAAGGGAGGAGTCAGATAAAAAATTCGCTGCAGAATCCCACGAGAAGAAGCTCGCTGCCGCCGCAAGGCAAGGCAGGGAGTGGTATGAAAAGTTCCGCTGGTTTGTCAGCTCAGAGGGCTTTCTGTGCATTGGCGGGAGGGACGCTACAACCAACGAGATAATGATAAAGAAGCACACGGACAGCAACGATTTGGTTTTCCACACCGAGCTTGCAGGCTCACCGTTTTTCGTCTTAAAAAGCGGCAGCCACAAGGGCAATATTGGCGCCGCAACAATTGAAGAAGCCGCGATTGCAACAGCAAGCTATTCAAGGGCGTGGAAAGCAGGGCTGCAGTCGGTTGACGTTTACTACGTAAAGCCGGAGCAGGTGAGCAAGGAGGCAAAGGCTGGCGAATACCTCACAAAAGGTGCGTTCATGATTTACGGGAAAAAGAGTTATGTTCCGGCAAAGGTCGGGCTTGCAGTAGGCACAACTACGGGTGGGAAGGTAATGGGCGGCCCTGCCGCTGCCGTTGCGAAAAACTGCTCAAAATACGCGAAGCTCATTCAAGGCGATGACAAGCCAAGCGATGCCGCAAAGAAAATCGCCAAAATCCTCGGCATCGGCACGGCATACCTTGATGAAATAATAAGGGCAATGCCGGCCGGGGAGTTCAAGGTGGTAAAGCCTTAGTTGTTTTCGCCTGGTGACGCCGTTGCGGTTGGGGGTTGCAAGGCGCTGCTATCCCTGAGAACTATTTCTATCTCGCCAAACTGCTCCTGCTGTACCAAGTCGAGTTTCCTATGGTCAAAGTTTGCAAGGTGCAGCAGCGGCATGAACGTCAGTATCTTCGCTTCCCTCGTCGCGTCCTGCGGCAGCAGCTGCGTAAATGTCAGCTTTGCCTGTGGGCTGAACATGCTCATCACCCTACCGTATACCTCGCCAATGAGCTTTCCCATGTCCACCTTCCTACGGGGCACTTCAATGGTTCCCCTTGGCATGTTTCTCGCAACCCTTCTGTCCCTTACTTCAAGGGCTTTCTGTAGCGATATGACGAGGTCGTAGATTGATACCTTTCTTTTCCTTGGCTGGGGTGTCCTTGGCAGAAGCGGCTGTGGCGAGTATTCGGCGTATTCGCCCTTGCCGTAGCTGTCGAGCTCCTCGTAAAAGCCTTCGCCCATGCTTTCCTCGTCTTCCGGCCTCATGAGCCGGTCAAGCTCTGCCATCCCCTCACCCACAAGCAGGTTGGACTTCAGCTTCAGCAAAATCGCAGCAGCAAGCACCATTTTCCCTGAAACGCGAAAGTCAAGCTCCTTGAGCTTTTTCAGCATCTGGACATACCTCCTTGACAGGACAGAAATGTCAACGTTCCAAGGGTCCATCTGCTCGCTCCTGACGAGCTCGTAAATCATGCTCCTCCACGTGACTTCGTTGCTTTCCTTGCCAAGAACGATTTGCATGATGCGGTCTTCCATGCTTTTTTTGCCTCGACGCAGCTATTTAAATGTTGCTACGCCTTCCCGTCGCTGTAGCTGCTGCGGAAACTTTATAAGCAGTTTTCAAACTGCAGCCCTTACGGGCCCATGGTCTAGTGGTTAACTTCAGAAGGAGTCCACAGATGACGTCTCCCTTACACGGAGAAGGCCGCCAGTTCGAATCTGGCTGGGCCCATTTATTGTTTACGCAACGCAGCGTTCAAGAGCTTATGGGGCGATTAAAAATGAAAAGCAGTAAGCGTAAAAGCTTTTGGAACCTGAAGCCTTTTAAGTTTGAAGGTGCAGGTAAAGAGAAGCTGAGCACGCTTATTGACGAAACCTTGTACGGCGAAAAGGATGTAATGACTAATTCAAAAAATAAATTCCAAAACATTTAAAATAGGCCCTTTTCTTCGTTTTTGGATAAACCCTGTCCTAGGGTTGATAAGGGCGCGACTGAAAGGAGTGCCCTTATTGCGACGGTGGTCCAGCGGTAAGACACGACCTTGCCAAGGTCGTTACCCGGGTTCGAATCCCGGCCGTCGCA
>CAZBFZ010000025.1:0-8835 GCA_964491245.1 uncultured Methanosarcinales archaeon | reverse complement strand
TGATGCCGCTCAGGTTCACATCCCTGGAGAACTTTATCTTGCCCCACTTGACATCTTCAAAGGTCAAATTGCCTATTTTTGACAAATTGGCTGTGCTCAGGTCTGTTGATTCACCAGAAAAGCCGCCCAGAACCAGTACAGCCAACTTTTTTGTTTCTGTTTCACGCTCATTGCCGAAAGTATCTGAACACCTAAGGCTCCAGTTATAGTGTCTCAGCTCACTGACGTTTGTTGAGATATTCACTCTGAATTCCTGCCATCTCCGATCATTTTTCAAATATGAGTTTGTCTTATTCACTCTACCATTAATCAGTACTGAACAGCTGCCAAGATCAGACATATCGTAGATGTAAAAGCTGAATAGTATGTCTGTGGAGGTGTTTGCAGAGTTTGTGTTGTTTACAACCAGCACAGGACTGCCATCAATTGTGCGTACGTTTAGAGAAAGGTATTGAAGCTGTGGAGCAGTTCTGTCAAGCGTCACACTTCTAGATAAGATTCCAATATTGGAAGCAAGATCCTTTATTCTGAAGCTAACATTGTATTCGCTATCCACATATGCAGAGACATTCCAGTGGTGGGTGCAGTTGCCATGCAAATTATCTGCATAAACTGTTGTCACATTCACCCATTCTGAGTCGCAGATTACATCTGCAGCAAGGCAGAGGTAGCATAGCCGGTTAAGGGAGTATGTCACATTAATTCCTGAAAGCTCCACAATTCCTCCCTTAGCTACACTTAAATTAATTGGAATAATGCAACCTTCAGAAGTGAAATTGCAACCTCCCAAATACTCGTTTAAAGCAGCAGAAAGATCTTGCGTATTTTGAGTCTCATTCAGGACACCTGATGTGGTGAATACGGAAGTGCTTCCTATGGCAACTGAAACGTTTTCGGGCAGGGATGTAAAACTTGCCTCAAATTTTGGGACAATTGCGTACGTGGCGCCAGCTACAGTCTCTAATCCACTAGCAGAAGATATCGGCGCAATCGGCGCAGATTCTCCCGTTCCAAATTGCGTGTTAACGCCATAAGAAGCATAGGTTGATGCATTGGAGCTAATGCAGGCATAAATTGTTTCAGCTGCAAAACTACGCTGGCCGTCATATTTTATTTTACAGCTTTCCCAGCTCCAAGTAGTTGAGGGTTCGGTCAGCTTACAGGATTTTCCCTCTATTACTTGATAGCCCTGGTGGCTAGGGCCTCTCAGTTGTGCAATGAGCCCGCTTGAGCCGCGACTCTCGTCATCTGAAGGGCTGCCGTTGAATTCAACTTGCGCCTTAATTTCAACAGAGTCAAAATTTGTGGGAGGGGAGATGGTGCGGCATCTTTCAGGCCTAATCCCTTGTCCACTGGTCCCTATTGGGGTATCCAGTTCGGGATTGGTGAAATTTTCCCGAGAACCTTTCATGGCAAAGACAGAACTGATTGCCCTGGCACCATTTGGGATGAGCAAATAAACAATGTGGCGTTCACCAGAGCTAAAAGTCCGGTTTTTTGCTTTAGAGCCATCCGAAAAGTTGTATAGGGACAAATTACCGACAAAACCCTCAGAATCGGAAAAGTTCGCCGACAACAAAACTGTTAGATTGCTGGTCACATTCAAAGGCAACGACACATTCATTTCAATGGATGGCGGAGTAGCGTCCTGAGCTGCTGACATTGCTGCAATGAAAGCTGATAGCAGCAGGACTGTTACCAAACGCCTAAGCATTAACTTCGCCATTGACATCTTAAGCTGTATGATGCGCAGCTTATTTAAATATTCTGATTGAGATATGTAGCCCTACTGCCGGGCAATCTCTGCGATTGCGCTGCAAACCTGCCTTATGTCATCCTCGGAAAGCTTAGCCGAGGAAGGAAGGTTTATCCCATTGCGTGAAAGCTCAGTTGCGACTGGAAAATCCTCGTCAGAATAGCCAGAGCTGTACATCGGAAGCTGGTGCATAGGGTAAAAGAACGGCCTGCTGTCGATGCCGTTGGCTTTCAGCTTTGCAATCAATTCATCGCGGCTGCAGCCAAACTCCTTCTCATCAACAAGAACAGAGTGCATCCAGTAAACGCTTTTTGCCCAGGGCATTTCAGGCTGCAAAGCCAAGCCGCTTATTTTTTGCAGCAGCGAGCTATACAGCTGCGCGTTCCTCCTTTTCATCGCGATAAACTTGTCAATCTGCTCAAGCTGCGCAACGCCAATCGCTGCCTGGACGTTTGTCATGCGGAAATTGAAGCCCACCTCAGGATGCCAGTACCGCCTTTCAGGCCTCATAGCGTGGTCCTTAAGGAAGTGCATCCTCTCAGCCAGCTTTGAATCGCCGGTAATGCACATCCCCCCTTCCCCTGTTGTTATTATCTTGTTGCCGTAAAAAGAGAAACATCCAACATCACCAATGGAGCCGACCCTTTTGCCTTTATACTCTGCGCCGTGCGCCTCAGCAGCATCCTCAATAACGAACAAACTGTGCTTCTTCGCAATTTGCATAATGGCATCCATGTCGCAAGGATGGCCATACAGATGGACTGGAATTATTGCTTTTGTCTTTTTCGTTATGGCAGAGGCGATTTTCTCAGTGTCAATGTTCCACGTTTCAATCTCAGAATCGACAAAGACGGGCTTTGCGCCAAGGTACTTGACAGCGTTTGCGGTTGCGACAAAAGTCAGGTCAGGAACAATCACCTCATCGCCCTCCTTAATTCCAAGGGCTGCAAGGGCAAGCTGGAGGGCAACTGTGCCGTTCATGACAGCAACGCCATACTTTGAGCTGCAGAACTTCGCAAAGCCCTCCTCAAACTGCGGGATGAACTTGCCAAGGGAGCTTATCCAGCTGCTCCTCACGCACTCAAGAACGTAATTCTCCTCGTTGCCATTGAGGAACGGCTCTGAAACAGGGATACTCTTCTTTTCCATGGCCAGAAGCTGCTGCGACAGGATTTAAAAAGTTTTGCCGCCGCAACTTAGTTTAGCTGGAGCTGGTTGCTTATCAGAAGAGAAGCAGCGTTGCCAGGCAAACCAAACGCAAACCTTTTTATATCAAGCGACACTAGCCAGTAGTTACAGATATGACAGATTTCGGCATGGGCGAAATCAGCGGCCTGGAAAAAGCGCTGCGAAAGGAACGGGGCAAATGGCCCTTTGAAACAAAGGTAGCCTGGACCATTCTAGGCAGCATACCTTTCTTCACGTTCTACAAGCCAGACGCCTTAGAGAACCTTGTAAAAATCTATGCTGAAAGCCAGCCCGGCACCCAGACCGGCATTTCAGCAAAACCTTCACAGCATAATGCAGCGCTTGTGCAATACGCAGTTGAATTAACGCAGGAGGCTGTCAAGTACGTAAACAGCGGAATAGCTGAGGTCGTGCAGCAACAGCTTGGAACCTTAACAGAAAGGGAAAGGAAAATCATTGAGATGCACATCGGGCAGGGAGTAAGCAGGCAAAGAATAGGCAGACAGCTAGGAGGCGTGGAGAAGGCAGAGGTCGGCGGACAAAACATTAGGTACACGGAGACAAAAGCCTTATTTAAGATGCGAAACAGCGGCAAAATGGCAGTGTTGGTTGCCGTGCTGGCAGAAAGGGCTCGCGCACCGCAAAGGTACAAGACCTCGGAAGAATTCGGCCAGGGCGAAGCAGCGGGGCTTTCGCGAACGCTTTCCCGCCTCATACCAGGCAGGGGAACCTCAAAGCTGGACGAAGCAAGTGAGCTCAGATACCTTTTCAGGCATCTGATTGTAGATGAAAAACTGGTAAGCGAATATTATGAATTCGTGCGCGGATTCGTTGGACGCTCCCTAACATATCCTATCGGTAATCAGTAAAAGGCTCCTATTTCAGAAACCGTAACTGAACTGCTCTCTTGCCGTAAAGCCACGCATACCCTATGAAGAAGCTGAACTTTTCTGCGGACTTTGACTTGCCCTCCTCGCGGAAATTGTAAACAAAAGGGATTTCGGCAATCTTCAGGCCAGCCAGCTTCGCCCTGTACAGAAGCTCAAGGTCAAACTCGCCCCACTTGGCAGGGTATTTGAAGTTTAGAGCAAGGAGCTTGTCCCTCCTTATTGCGTGAAAGCCGCCTGTCCAGTCAGTTATCCTGCTGCCCATGAGCAGGCGTATTGCGGAATTGAAAAGCACAGTCGCGAACTTCCTGCTGAAAGGCGCCTCAATGCCGCCCCCTCTGCAGAAGCGCGAGGCAGAGACAAGGTCAAAGCTGCCATCGTCCATCCTTTTCAGCAGCTCAGGAATCTTTGAAGGAGGATGGGAAAAGTCCGCATCCATAATCACGACAACATCGCTCCTGGCTACTTTCACGCCGTCCATGATTGCCGAGAAAATTCCCCGAACGCCCTTGCGGTGCACGGCAGCAACCTTGCCTGAAGCAGCATGCCTATCCATTATCTCAGGCGTTTTGTCCTTGGAGCTGTCATCAACGACTATAATCTCAAAATCCTTCCTGCCGCTGCTTTCCAAGCCGGATGAGATTGCATCAATAAGCCTGCCAATGTTGCCTTCCTCATTGTAAGTGGGAACGATAACCGAAACGGACTTCTTCCTTGTGGCTGCCACAACTCTGGAAATAAGGTGCTGAAGCTCCTCTGCTGATTTTGCCTCAAGCTCAAGCTTGCCGGACTTGTAAACGTAATGAACTTCGCCAGGAGCAACAGCAGAAGCGCTACTTGCAGTTTCAACCATGATGGAAAGGAAAAAAAGGAGAGTATAAAAAGCTACCTTTAACGCCAAGCAAATCCATTAAACTTTATAAATAGTTCCAGCAGCCACAGGGGCAAACACGATGAAAAAACAAACAGTATCGATAGTGATACCGACATACAACGAGCGCGGCAATATCGAGAAGCTCGTGCCGGAAATATTCAGCAGCTGCAGGGGGCTGAACGCTGACATTGAAGTCGTTATTGTTGACGACAACTCCCGTGACGGCACAGGAAGGCTGGCAGAGGAGCTGGGCAAGAAGTATAATGTGAAGGTGATTCACCGCGCAGGAAAGCTCGGCCTTGCCTCGGCAGTCATAAAAGGCTTCTCAGAGTCAAAAAGCGATATAGTCGGAGCGATGGACGCAGACATGAGCCATCCAGCTAATGTGCTGCCAGAGCTGATAGAGCCGATACTCAAGGGTGAAGCAGATGTCGTTGTCGGAAGCAGATACATAAAAGGCGGAGGTGTTGAGGTTTGGCCGCTCCACCGGAGGGTGATAAGCAGGACAGCCACAATGATGGCCGGTCATCTCACAAAAGTGAAAGACCCAATGAGCGGGATATTCTTCCTGAAGAAAAGCGCCATTGAGGGAATAAACCTCAACGCAAAGGGCTACAAGATAGGGCTTGAGGTGCTTGTCAAGGGCAAATACTCCAAAGTTTCTGAAGTGCCTTACGTCTTCAGGAACAGGTTTGTGGGGAAAAGCAAGCTCACGCTGATGGAGTATGTCCACTACTTGAGGAATCTCGTTGTTTTGACAGCGTATAAGCTTACTCACAGGATGCCACGAAAAGAATATCACGCCAGAAGCCTCAGGAACTACTACGAGACATACAACAACCTTGACCCGAGAATATATTATGATGCGCTTAACACAGGCAACAGGACACAAAGCTTCTGGCACCAGCAAAAGTTCGCAGAGGTGCTTCACGAGGCAAGCAGCATACACCCAAATTCGGTAATCGCAGACATCGGCTGCGGACCCGGAGTGCTCATTTCAAAGCTCCCGAAGAACAAGCTCACCTACGCTGTTGACGTTTCAGAGCAGACAGTCAGGTTTGCCACAGAGCTCAACAAAAATCTTGGCAAAAACGTGAAAGGAATAGCAGCACTGGCAGAAAAGCTGCCATTCAAGGACAACACATTCGACTGCGTCTTCATGATAGAGGTGATTGAGCACATGCCAAAAGAGCTTGAAGCAAAAGCGCTCAGCGAGGTCAGAAGGGTGCTCAAGCCCTCCGGACAATTTATCATGACAACGCCAAACTACCACAGCATGTGGCCCATAATAGAGTACTTCTGGAGCAGGATGAACCCCGTAGACTACATGGAGCAGCACATCAACAGGAAAAACCCTGGCAGCGTAAGGAAAAGCCTATCCGAAGCGGGCTTCGCAGTCAAAACAGTAAGGACTTTCTTCGTGGTTTCGCCATTTGTTGCGATGCTATCCCACTCGCTGGCAAGAAAAGCAATGGCACTGGAAAAAGCAATACTGCCTGGCATGGGGCTGCTCGTTATGGCAAAGGCAGAAAAGCTTTAAGAATACGACAGCGAATTCTGATTCCCCAAGTTCCTATGATAAAAAACCTGTTAAAGAATTTTGCAAAAAGCGGAAGCACAAAGCTGCACCTAATGCTCGCCGCAGCAATAGTCGCGGCTGCAGCCCTGGCAGCTCAGAGGGCAGTGTTCGCTGAGGCGAATCCGCTGGCAGTTGTTGCTGCGGCAATTGCAATCTGGATTCTATACTCTGCGGCTGTTGCAAAGCTTGCCGCGAAAGACTTTGGCACTGCCTTCCAGAAAGCGCTCGTGCTGGACTCTCTGGCTTATACTCCGATGCTGCTGCCGCTGCTTGCCAAAATAGGCGCGGCTGCTGCAGGAAGCAGCTTTTCCAGCTACAGCGGATTTGGGAATTTGCCAGTTATGCTCGCTTTTGGCACTGCGCTTGCCGCAAACGCAGCCGGAAAGGTGCTGCTGTTCCCAAAAAACATTGACGACCTGCTTGACAATGCAGCTTTCAACAAGCGCATAAAAATCGCTGTTGCTGCCGCAGTAATGATTTACTTCCTGTTCTTTTCTGCCGTAACAGTGATGAGGCATGCCAGCTTCAACTCAACCGCCTATGACCTGGGCATATTCGACCAGACAGCATGGGGCTATTCGCAGGGCGAGATTCTGCTCAACACAGTGAGAGGGGTAAGCCTACTTGGCGACCACATGCACCCAATACTGCTCATTTTCGCACCTTTATACAAGTTTTTGCCAATGCCGGAAACCCTGCTCGTGCTGCAGTCACTCGCGCTTGCAGTTGGAGCGCTGCCCATTTACTGGATTGCAAGGAAAAGAATCGGCGGAGTGGCGGCAGCACTGGTTTCAGTCTCATACCTGCTTTACCCGTCGCTGCAGTACATCAACATGTTCGACTTCCACCCGGAGGCATTCGCAGTCCCGCTGCTGCTTTTCGCACTCTACTTCATTGATGCACGGAAATACGCTGCGGCAATTGCAATGCTTATACTTACAGGGCTGAGCAAGGAGCACTTCCCGCTTGCGCTGGCATCTGTGGGAATGTATGTGTTCCTTGCGCAAAGGAAAAGAAAGCTCGGCCTCATACTGGCTGCAACAGGGATAATCTGGCTTGCGGTCAATTTCGAGATACTGCTGCCGCACTTCGCAGGAGAGGCGGCATACGCCCACATCCAGGGGTATGAGTACCTTGGAAGCAGCCTTGGAGAAGCCGCAAAGAACGCCATTCTCAACCCCCAGCTGGTTATTGGAAACGTGTTGGCTGCTGACAAGCTTGCCTACCTTGGGCTGCTTTTCCTCCCCCTTGGAGCTGCTGCAGCTGTGGTGCTGGGATTGCCATACCTCTTGCTGGCGGCGCCGTTTTTCGCGATAAACCTGCTGAGGAGCCACGACCTCACAACAGCAATACTCTACCAGCACAACGCCGAGCTCATACCGTTCATTTACTTTGCTGCGATAATGGGAGCGCAAAAATTAGCAGGGCTGTTATCGCTGCTGAAGCTAAACAACAGGAGGATAGCTGTCGGGGTTTTCATCCTGCTCGCCACTATTACTGCAGCTGCCGCATACGGGCCATTCACAACCATATACGACATGAGCAGTTTCCTGCCGAACGGGCACACAGCTGCCGGAAAGCAGCTTCTGAAAGAAATACCAGGCGATGCCTCTGTCTCGGCAGACCCGTTAACGCTGCCGCACCTCACGCACAGGAAAGAAGCGTACATGTTCCCAAACCCATTCATGACTTTTATGTACGGGAAAGAGTTCTGGAAGCTGCAAAACGGCACGGAAGAGGGGCGGAGCAAAGTTGATTATGTCGTTATGGACTTAAGCAGGGTGAGCCCCAGCTACAGCGCTGAACTGTACACAGCTTTCGCAGCAGAGTTCTTGAATAACGACAACTACGGCCTTGTCAGATTAGACGACTCGTACGCGCTGTTCAGGAAAGGCGGCAGCTACGGCAGCGGAATATGCGCACTCAACGCTTACTTCACGACATCAACAGAAGCTGCAGTGAAAATAAATCTCGATAACGACTTACATGAAGAAAACAAAATCTATTTAAAAGAGTGCTAGGCTGGGCAAAAAACAATGAAAATCGGGATGGTGAGCAAGTACCCGCCTGAAGAGGATGGCATAGGAATTTACACGGCAAGCCTGTGCGAGGAGCTGGAAAACGCCGGGATTGAGGTTGTGAAGATAGGCGACGAGGAATCAGCAACCGCCAAATATACGGCCAATTTCAAATCTTTTTCGCTGAAATACCGGCTGCAGCGGATAATTGAAAAAGAAGAGCTTGACCTGTTGCACGTACAGTACATTGCAGCTTATTTCGGAAAATTCACGCTCAACCTTAACCTGCTGCTTGCGCTGAGCCAGAAAATTCCTGTTGTCGTGACATTCCACGAAGTGCACACCACAGCTGCAACCATCAAGGAGAAGATACTCTCGTGGCTGCAGAAAAGAATAGCCGGAAAGGCAGGCTCAGTGATAGCCCACACAAGGCAGCAAAAGGAATACCTGCAGATGAAATACGGGAAAAAGAAAGCTTACTTCGTAAGAATGGGCATAACACTGCACCAGACGCACAGGCTCAGGGGCAAGAA
>CAZBFZ010000024.1:0-8866 GCA_964491245.1 uncultured Methanosarcinales archaeon | reverse complement strand
GCTGGAGAAAAGCGGTAAAACAGCCACGTTGCTGAAGGCGAGGCACTCCAAGCACTCTGGCCAGATTCTTGGCTGCGGCTACAGCAAGATGGAGTTTGATGCGGCCAATACTGATGCGTTTCTCTATGTTGGAGACGGGATGTTCCATCCAGAAGCGCTGCTGCTGGGTTCTGACAAGCCGGTGTTCTGCTTTGACCCTTTTACAAAAGAGTTCAAAAAGCTTGGAAGGGAGTGGGCTGAGAAAATCCGGAAGAAGGAGAAAGGCGCGCTTCTTACTTTCCTGTCATCTGATAACATTGGCGTTGTTGTAACTGTAAAGCCCGGGCAATTAGGGGTTCAAGTCAGCCTCAAGCAGATTTTTTCGCTGCAGCAGAAGTTTCCTGACAAAAAGTTTTATTACCTGGTATGCGATACCATTGACTTCACCCAGCTTGCCAACTTCCCGTTTGTGCAGTGCTTCGTGAACACCGCCTGCCACCGCATGCTGGACGACTATGACAAGTTCCCCAAGCCTGTGATTAATATTGAAGAAGTGCTGAGGCTTGCAAAAGCTGAAAAAATTGAAGCTCAGACCTAAGTCTGCACATCCCTAACAGTGGTTGTCCTGAAGATTGCAGCAATGACGGATTTCCCGAATGCCGAGCCAGCTGCCGATGACTGCCCTGCAAGCAGCGTTCCAAGGTCAAACAGCGGCTTCTTCTCGTAAGTGACGTATTTTATCTCTGACAAGTTGGCCTGCTGCATCAGCCACGCCTCTGCCTCTTTCTTCCCGCCGAGCTCGTCAACCAGGCCGAGATCCTTTGCCTCGCTGCCGAGAAACACCTGCGCCGTTGATATCTTTTCAATGGCTGCTACGTCTGTTAATTGGCGGTTTTCAGTTACGCTGCCGAGGAAGTAGCCGTGCATCCTGGCCAGCGCTTCCTTGGAAATTGCTCTTTCTTCACCTGTTAAGTTGCGAAACGGGCTGCCGATGTCCTTGTAAGGGGCCGAAACAAGCCGCTCATACCGGACGCCGTACTGGCTAAGCAGCTCTGAAAATTCAAGATAAGAACCTGTCACGCCAACGCTTCCCGTCAGGGAAACAGGGCTGGCGACAACGTAGTCGGCGGCGCTGGCAACCCAGTAAGCGCCTGACGTTCCAATGTCGCGTATGACCGCAACTGCAGGCTTCTTCGTTTCAAGGACTGCCTTCATTATTTCCTCACTGGCAACAGGGCTGCCGCCTGGCGAATTGATTTCAACAAGAATGCCCTTCACCCTGTTGTCATCCTCCGCCTGGCCAATCATGCCAATTACGTCATCAGGGCTGGCAGGGCTCTCCAGAAAGCCATCGCCTGAGCCAATCTGCCCGGAAATGCTTATCCGAGCGATGTTGCCCTCAGGCGTTGCCAAGCTGACGACAGCCCTGGCAGCGCTGAACAGCAAAAAAATAAGCGCGGCAACAGCAGCTGCGATGAGAAGCCATTTCAGCTTATTGCCCTTTACCGGCTGAAGCGCATTCTGCGGCTGTGGCGGAACTAAAATTTTTTTGTAAACCATGCAGTAAGGCACTGTTCACACTATAAAAAGATTTATATAACAAGCCAAGGGACGCAAATGGCATGGGCGTGAAGAAAGCGCAGGAGGAAAGGCAGGAGCAGCTTGCAGAGGAAATACGCAGGGTAAAGATGCCACGGGGGAGGCAGGTGTTTGGCATAGTTGACCAGCTTCTTGGGGGCACAAGGATGAGGGTGAAGTGCTTTGACGGCAAGCTCAGGATTTGCCGCATTCCGGGAAGGTTCAAGCGCTTCCTCTGGGTCAGGGCAGGAGATACTGTTCTTGTTGAGCCCTGGGAACTTTCAGGCGATGAAAGAGGGGATGTCCTCCACAAGTACAGCAGAGCACAGATGCAATACCTCAGGAACAAGGGCTTCCTGAAAGACGCCCAGGCGTTTGAGGAGTTCTGAAATTTTTATCACTTCGTTACACAACATGCAGCAAATTCATCACTACTTTGAAATAGATAACCATGAAAAAATTTATATATGGCTGCAACAGCAATCTGTATTCTATCATAAATTTGTTGAGGTGCTTGTTATGAATTACTTTGACAAGGCGATTGTAGGTTTTGTTGCTCTCGTGACATTTCTCGCGAGCATCGGCGTTGCTGTACGCGGAGGGTTTACTTACCCGCTGGAGCTTTTCCTCCTCCTGATGCTGGGGGTGCTGTTGGTTGTCTCGCTTACCTCGCGCGAGGAGGAAGCGGCCTCTGCCTTCCTTCACGTGCTGTTCTTCACCGCTGCAGTAGCGAACGTGGCATACCTGTACAGCGTTGCCGGCTACCTGAACGCGGCAAGGCTTGCCGCTTTGGCTGTTGCGGCTGGAGGGCTTGTGCTGTCAGGGAGCAACATGCTAATGCAGCCCGTTCCCACACGTGGCAGGGTTACCTCGGAAGTGAGGAAGCTGCTGGCTGCCGAGAAGAAGCTGAGTGATGCCAAGAAAAGGCTGGAGACGGTAAACTTCGGCAAAGCTGGCCCAGCCTCTAGAAAAGGCGGCAAGGGAAAGCGCGGCCGCAGAAAGTGAGTTTGGCGCTCCCTACTTTTTTCTGGAGATGCGCTGCCGGATGGCTGATGCAGCAAACAGCAGGATGCCAATTGTCAGGAAGGCGTCTGCGAGGTTGAACGCGGGCCAGGGCCTGACGTAGATGAAGTCGGTCACAAAGCCCATGCCCAGGCGGTCTATGGTGTTTCCGGCAAGGCCGGCAACGAGCAGCGTTGTGGCAAGCCTCTGCCTGAGGAAGCCGAGAAGGTAAAGCGCTACCACGATTGGGACTACAACCAGCGACAGCAGGGCAATGTAAGCGGATGTGCCAGGGAGAATGCCAAACACCGAGCCTGTGTTTGCCCAGTGCGTAAGCTGGACAGGGCCGAATACGTGCATGCTTGCTGATAGAAGCAGGAAATGCCTGACAGCGGCTTTCGCGAGCTGGTCGAGCGCAACCAAGGCTGCTACTGCAGCGAAAAACAGGAGCTTATCATGCCCTTTTTTTTTGATTACCATCCGCCCCGCTTCTTGAAGTCCTGCTCTGCCTGGATGTACCTCTCAATCGAGGCAAGCCGCTGGTTAAGGGTTTCCAAAGCTGCCTTGATGGCGTCCAGCTTGGCAGAAACAACCTCTATCTCCTTGCCTGCAGCGTAAGAGCGCTCGTATTCCTGGTTCTTCTGGAACGCCTCTGCCTGCGGGACTGCTCCCGGAAACCCGCCAAGAGGCTGAGCCTGCTGGTACTGGGGCAGGCCTCCCATGCCCAAATTGCCCACGCCACCGAACTGCTGGTCATAAGGCATGCCGCCAAAGCCTGGGCCCTGCACGCCTTGCATTCCCTTGCCAGGCGGGCCAAAGCCGCCAAGGCCGCCAAGGCCGAGGTTGTCGCCTAGTGCCAAGTCATCCTTCCTTTTCCAGGGAAGCACCTTCCCGAAAATCCCGAAAATGCCCATTCTCAACCACCTCGCTTCCAAGTCAATACGCCAAGCAACGCCTTTATTAGCTTGCTTAATATGCCTTCCTCTCCAGCTTCCTTACCAACTTTCTCCCCTGCCTTTGCCACTTCCACTTTTTCCTCAGTGAGCGTAAACAAAGGCGGCTGCGAAAGCGCAGTAAGCTGCTGCCCATTGTAGGCGTACGTTGCGCTCGCCACGCCTGCTGCCGACTCGCCTGCCGGCGTGTCATAGCCCACTTCTTCCTCGCCGTTTGGGGGAAGCTTCACTGAAAAGCTCTTCTCGCCATCAGCCACAAGCACGTCCAGCTCCGCATCCTGGCGGTTCTTTACGGCTATTTTCACCTTAACCTTGTCTCCTTTTGTGGCATTGGATGGAATGATTTCCTTCGATACTGTGATGAGGCTTTTTTCCGCAACCGTTACCGCTGCAGCGTTTGACTTGACGGCGTAATACGCGCTTTCGTACAGGTATGTGGCTGAGGCAGCGCCCAGCGACTGCTGGCCAACCGATGCCGTGGTGTCCTGATAAGTCATGTTGGCCTGCCCCCCTCCAGGAATTTCATCAATCTGCCACTTCCTGTCGCCATCGCTCACTGTCACGTTCCTTATCGGCTTCGGGGCCTTGTTATCCAGCCTGAGCAGCACAGCGTAAGGCTCGATGTTGCTCACGTTTGAAGGTGCCTCCTTCACGATTCCCAGGACGGGGTTGTCAAAAATCTCTATCGATGCTGGCTTTGACGCTGTCCTGAACACCACGTTGCCGCTTGCGTAAGATGCGGTTGCCTCAGGAAGCTCGAACTTGCCAACGCTTGGGTAGCGGGCGCTTTTGTTTATGACGTATTCTGTCCTGTTTTGCACTGTTATCACATGCTTCTTCCCGTCATCATCCACGAGCACCTCAACCGGTTCCGTGCCGGTGTTGGCGACCTTAAGCTGAACGCTGAAGGAGTCGGTGTTGTTCGCAGACCCCGGGGCAAGCTTTTCGAGCAGTATGACAGGCCCCCTGATGTAATTCTCCTTCACCGGAAGGGTTATGGCAGAGCCGTTTACTACGAACTTATCCCCATAAATGTTTTCGTACTCCAGCACCGCCTTTGGAAAATCAACGTCGCCTGCAAACTTTGCCCTCCGCTTTTCAGCATTGGCAAGTATAACTGACTCGGCAGGGCCAAGGTGCGATATCCTTACCGCCTCTTCGCTGTCAACAAGGTCAAGCCCGTAAGCGAGCGGAATCCTCAGCACAACATTCTTTGCTGTCTTGTCTGCTGCCTTGTTTGTGATTGTGTATTTGACAGTGAAGACCTGCCCTGCATAAGTTGATGCGTCATCAACAGACCTTGAAATTGAAAGAGGCAGGCTTTCCGGCTCTACGAGGATTATGGTTGCCTTTGTTACCTCATAATCCTGAGGGTCAAGGTAATAGTCACTGTTGTAGCTGTCAGAATACCGCATCGTGGTATTCACGTGAAGGTCCTTGCCCCTGCCAATGTGGGCAACTTTCAGCTTGTAGGTGTAAGCGGCCACGAGGCCCTTGCTTGGAACATCTAGCATGGCCTGATTCTTCCCTATAACACTGAACTCCGGGGAGACGTTGTCTGACACCACAACCCTCTTCAGGTTAGTCGGCCTTAAGTTCTTGACTGTTACCGCAACCTCAATCTCCTCGCCAGCTTTCGCGGTTGTGCTTGAAACCGTCTGGGACAGCGTGACATCCTGGGCTGGCACAACGGTAGCGGTGTCCTTGAAGTTCTTGCTGAAGTTATCGCCGTATTCCGTGAAATAGCTGACATTCGTTGCAATGACGTAGCCAGTGCTTGAGTTTACAACTGGCGCGTAAAACTGCTCGTCAGCGAGAAGAACCTGCTCGCCAGCGCCCATTTTGCCCAAAAAGGCGTCAGGAATGTAAACGAGGCCGGTGCTGATGTTCGCATGGACGTTCCTAAGCTCCGCATGCGGGTTGAGGTTCTGCAGCCACACTTTCAGCCTCTTCCTCTGGTTTTTCTCCATCGTGACTTCCTTAAGGGAAGTCCTTACAATCACTTCCTTGTTTGACACCACAACACTCTGTTTTTTCTCAGGCACAGCCGTGATTTCAGGATTGCTCACGGTCCTGTAAGACGCCCGGGCGCGCATGTCAGAAGTCCCGACGCTGGTTCCTTTAAACTCAAAAAACCACGACTTGGTTATGTTAAGCCACCCTGTCAGGTTAGTCACGTTAGTGGTCTGGTTGTACACCCTTGGCACTTCGCCGTTCCAGACGTAGCTCCACGGCGTAACAGCCTTAAACTCGTACGGCCTTGACGTAACCTTGATGCCTGGGTCAAAAACAACCTCCAAGGGAGCCATGACGGCTGTTTCGGACAGGCGGTTCGTCACATTGACCGTGAGGTTGTTCCTCTCGCCAACCAGGGCTGTTGCCGAGCCTATTCCGGCGTAAAGCACAACGGCAGGGGTCACCTTCAGGGCTTGCGTTGAGCTGTAGACCGCCTTAATCCTTGACCCCAGATTGTAGGACAAAGATGCAACCAGGCTGCCGTCAAAAGCGCTGAGCGCCTTCAGCTTGTAGCTAAAGCTCACCGATTCGCCTTCATCAAGCTTCCCCTTCCATTCTGCGCGGGCAGGCACAAGCTTCAGCCCGTCTGTTTCTGTAACAACAAACTCCTTCGGAGGAATCTCCAGGTAGGTCATGTTCCTGGCAAGCCCGCCCGCGTTCGACAGCTTCACTGTGAAAAGGATTTCATCGCCAACAATCGTTTCCGCTTTTGATGCTGTCCTTGTGATCGTCATCGAGGGAGCGAGGGAAACGCCCCTGATCCTCACCTTGGTCACCTTGTCAGTGTAATCGTACTGGACATTGTCAAGGCATATCCTTGCGATGTCAGTTGACTCGCAGCTGTTGTTGGTTATGAACAGGCTGCCCTTGCCGTAGTCAGCAAGCACCTGATTGGTCCTCGAGCTAAGGTAGATGGTAAAGCTCTGGCCCTCAACAGTTATGGTTTCGCCAGAAAGAACCCACTTGTCAACGGGCGTTGTAAGTGCAGAAGCCTCTTTCACACCTGCCAGAGCCGTTGCTAATAAAAGCAGCAGCAATGCAGCAACACGCAAATCACGCATCCATGACGTAACAACACACCTCTTTTCCTACGTATATCTATTTCATCCACAGCTAAGCAGCTGCCGTCTTAATGCTGCCTAAGGCTTCTTCCTGCAACCTTCCCTTCAAAAGCCTTTCGCCCACTTCCCTGAACAGCCACTCAGGCAGGATTTTGACTGCCTTGAAAACAGGCGTTTCAGGATAAATAACCATGTTGCCTTTCTTGTAGTCTGATATTATGGAAAGCGGATCAGCCGCAAGCCGAAGGCCGAACAGCGATGCAAGGATTGACGCCCTTTCCTCAGCGCTGCTTGCAAGCAGCTGCTGCAACACAAGCTCCCTGCCAACGCTTTGCCCTTCAATGCTCACCTTCTCCGGCAGCGAGCTTATTATGGCATCTTCCCTTATTATGAGAAGCTTGAAATTATCCCCCTTCATCGCAGCATAGTCGCCTTTAGTGAACGCTGCGCTCAACTTCTCTACATCACTGCGCGAAAGCGGCTTAACTGACCCGTTGGCACCAGTCAGCGTCCCCGCACTGATTTTCGCCCCGTCGGCTGTGGAAAAAAGCATCATCTTGCTTCCGTCCTGAAAATTGCCCTGAAAATCCATTGCGTCCTTCACCACAACAGCCGCTGCAATTCCAAAAACTATTGACGAAACCGCGCTTACAAGCAGTATCCCCTGCAGGACGCTCTTGGCAACCTTGAAAGCCACTACTGCCGCTACCACAACTACTGCCAGCATTACAAGCAGCGAATTCTCAGGCATTCGACAGCATTACCTCTCTTTAAAAATTTCCTTTATTCGTTTAACCAGCGAAATATCCTGCTGCAGCTTATTTAAACTTTGTTGTTTTTACTTATTCTCGTTCAACTGCTACGCTTCTGCAATGCTGAGCTGCCTCTCGCCCTCGGCAAACTTCCCTGCAAAATGCCCAAACACGACAACGTCAAGCCCGTCCTTAAGCTTGCTGATTGGCGTATAACCTTGCTTGCCATTCGGGCTTCTGAACGGCGCGGTAAAGGCGTCCATAAATTCTGTAGCCACTGACTGCGGAAGCTGACGCAGGCGCGCCGGCAGGTTGCCCGCCTCATCGGCAATGTAGGTTTTGCCGCACAGCTCGTCCAGCTTCGAAAGCACTGTCCTGTTCAGCGGGCTTTCTGAGACCGCCCTTCGCGCAGCGCCCACAACCTGCCAGAAGTTTTGCCTTTTGACCGCTTTGCCCCACTTGTCCGCGTCCAGCTTCAGAAGCCAGGCGCCAGCGTAGAGCTCGAATATCTGCGACGGGTTAAGGGCGAGAAGCAATTCGTGGGGTGCATTGACCTTTTCGCTTATGTCGAGATTGTGAATTCCATAATAAACCATCTGTACAAGCCCGAGTGCCTGCCTTGCCTCCTGCGGGTTTACCGGCAATTCAGAATCGTCTTTGCCAGCATGCCCATTCCCTCTTGCCCGGCCAGTCAGAATCTGCCCAATATGGTAAAGATCCAGCCCATAGTTAAACCTGTGCTTCACCACTTCCGGTATGGCAGTCCCAAAAAGATCCATCCTCTGCTGCATAGAATGCGAAGAGAATACAATTCCGCTTTTAAATATTTGCCGCGGCAGCAGCGGAGAAATGGAGAAACAACACGGATGTGCTACTGGACAAGCACAGCGTTAATCAAGCCTTCCTGCCCCGGCCTGTTCGTGACCTTTGCCTTGCCAAGCTCAGTATCAAGGACGGCGCCCTTGGTGATTATGTTAGCCCTGGTGAAGTATCGGTTAGCCGGATTGTTGCTCACTGTCTTAATCTTTGCAACTGCATACTTCTTCGTTGCGGGGTTGTAAACGTTGGCGACTGCCGCCTGCAGCACCCTGACCCTGACTGCTCCGCCGGTTACCCTGTCAATCCTGAGCCTTCGCTCCTTCCCAAGCTTGCTAAGAACCGGCTGGCTTCCCTTTTCGTAAAGCCGCTTCTTCCTGTACGGCCTCCTCAAGCCGCCAGTGGGCTTCCTCAACGACCTTCCCTGCCTTATCATTCCAAAGACGAGCAACTAAGCGCCAATATAAGAAGGTTTCGGAATTATTCTACCAGCACTTGCCCTGCTTTTCGCATTCTTCCTGTGTCGGGAACTTTTTGTAGTAGTCTTCGCCGTACATTTTCGCCCAGGGCTTGTGGGTTTCGTTGTACTTGACTTCAATTGGGAAGTCTATCTGGTTGTTGCCCTCGCTTTTCTCCTTGATTTTGTTGTCCGCATCAACGATAAGGCTTACGTTGTTCATGCCTTCGTAGGGCGCGTAGGGCATGTATA
>CAZBFZ010000023.1:6067-8941 GCA_964491245.1 uncultured Methanosarcinales archaeon | reverse complement strand
GCAGAAGGGCTTGTCAAAAAAGGGCACTCTGCAACCATAATAACGCACCGCATAAAGGGGACAGCGGCTGAAGAGACGATAAACGGCGTCAAAGTAAGAAGAATAAGCTGCTTCGGAAGCAGGTATTTATTTACGTTTCTGGCAATTCCGGCTGCAATTGCGGCAGCGAGAAAAGCGGACATTGTGCACACAACAACTTTCAACGGCGTGTTTCCAGCGTGGGTGGCTGCAAAGCTGAACAGGAAGCCACTTGTAGCAACAATCCATGAAGTGTGGATTGGGAAATGGAGAGAGTACACCGACTTCGGATGGCTGAAATCGCTGCTGCATGACTGGACTGAAAGGTTAATTTACCTGCTGCCAGCCGTTGACAAATTCGTAGCTGTCTCAAACTCAACAAGGCAGCAGCTGCTGAGAATAGGGAAGAAGAACGCAGTTACGATTTACAACGGCGTTGACTACGGGCATTTTAACCCGAAAAAGCGCAGCGGAGCTGCCGTGAGGAAAAAATACTCGCTGCAGAACAAATACGCGCTGCTTGTTTACGGACGGCCTGGCCCAAGCAAAGGCATAGAGTACGCCATATCAGCAATGAAGGAAATCGCTACCGGAATTCCCAATGCGAAAATGCTGCTGCTGCTAAGCCGCGATAAGCAATACACAAAAAAATATTCGCAGATTCTGCAGCTGATAAAAAAACTGCGGCTGGAAGACAAAATAGTCAACATACCACCTGTGCCGCACTCTGACCTTCCGGATTACATAATGGCTGCGGACTGCGTTGTTGTACCGTCAATTTCAGAAGGATTCGGGTACACGGCTGCGGAAGCAGCCGCTATGGGGAAGCCCATAGTTGCAAGCGATACGACATCACTCCCAGAGGTTGTTTCCGGGAAGCACATCCTGGTCCAGCCGAAAAACAGCAAAGAGATAGCAGCAGCTGTTGCCAGCATGCATAAGGGCAAGTGCCACAAAACGCAACTAAGAAAGTTCACGATTGAGGAGAACGTCAGGAGCTACCTCTCTTTGTACGGAACGCTTGTGAAGGGAGCGGCAAAACGAACCCCCCTGTTCATTGGGCGCAAGGTGTAAATTCCAACTGCGGAAACGTAACCGTCTGAATCACCTTCTTTGCCCTCGATTAGGACATTAACTATGGCAGGAACTATCAGAAGCCTTGGCCTGCCTGAAGCTGTAACCCCTATAAGGCTTGAAGGCTCAGTTTCCGCAATAAAATCAGAAACCCTCATATAGCCAGCCATATCAAGCACAGTTAAAGCCATGACAGTCTTAATGTTACTAACCAAACCTTGCGGATCCCGCTGAGAAAATACGGGGAAATCGTTCAGGTGCACGTCAAACGTTGAAGTGACTATGCAGCCGTGCTTAGAAGCAATTTTTGAAGCTGTAGAGCGAAGCCCAACGCTAAGCTCCTCGGCAATAGACTCTAACATGCACCAAAAAGTTTACCAGCTGATATTTATATGTTGTTATAAAAAGCTTTAAAAAAGGCTGCTTCCAATTAATGAGCCATGGCACAAAAAAGAGGCAAGGGAGTAGCAATAGCGCTTTATTTCTCACTTCTGCTGCTGTTGCTGCTGATTTTGGTATTGCACCTCTTTGGCGTTTACCCTCTCAACACAGACTTCTTCGCAAGGTACCTAATAGCCCTGCTGTTCGTGCTCATGCTGCTGCCCCTCATTCCAAAAATAAAAATATTCGACATGATAGACATAAAAAGGGAAACCAGGATGTTCAAGGCAGCGTCCAAAAAGAAGTAAGTTTTTTATACGGCTGCGCTGCTTCTGCGTGGAATGAAAGTCGCAATACTAACGCCAACCTTTTCAAAGTTCTCAGGACCTGACAGGGTTGTTTACAATGAGGCAACCGAGATGGCCCAGAAGGGATATGAGGTTAGCGTCATTACGTTCAAGACCGACTTTGAAGCAGGGCAACTGCAGAAAAAAGGAATAAAAGTTGAAGTTCTCGGAATACCAAAGAACCCGATGCTTGAAAGGCTTTACCGCCTGTTTTTCTTCGCAGACATATTCAAAGTAAACAAAATAGTGAAAAAGCTGCAGCAGTTTGACGAAACTGTAAGCTTCCTGTATCCAATGACCCTGCCTGCTATGCTCGCGAAGAAAAGGATGGGGCAGCGGCTGAAGTATGTTTATTACGATGTTGGCGTTGCCTATCCGCAGCTGTTTGACAGCTTTTTCGAGCGGGCTTACATGAAAATATTTGGCGCTTTTACAAAGATGACTGTGAAAAACGCCGATGCCGCAATTTCGATAAGCAAATTCTGCAGACAGGAGCTGAAAAAAGAAACAGGGCTTGACAGCGCAGTGAAGTACGTCAAGATTGACACGAAACGGTTTAATAAAAACACAGCTGCCAGATACAAAAAAGAAGCTGCTGCTGTTGCCAAGAAGCACAATTTGAAAAAGCCGGTGCTGCTTTACGTCGGCAGGATATCGCCGCACAAGGGAGTTCATTTGCTGCTTCAGGCATTTAAGCTAATAAAAGAAAAAATCCCCGCTGCAACTCTGGTTGTTGTCGGGAAACATACTTTCCCAAAATATTCGCGGCAGCTGCAAAAGACCGCTACCAAGATTGGAGGAGTTGTTTTTACAGGATTTGTTGCTGACGAGGAGCTGCCGGCATATTACTGCGCTTGCGATGCTTACGTGACAGCAAGCATGTGGGAGGGATTTGACATTCCAATTGTTGAAGCGAATGCTGTTGGAAAACCAGCTGTCGCTTTTGATGTCGGCTCGCATCCGGAAGTGCTGAAAAAAGGCAAGCTTGTGAGGGCTGGCGATGTTGAAGGGTTTGCTGATGCTGTTGTCAAGATTGTGAAAGGATAGCCAAAAA
>CAZBFZ010000023.1:0-5967 GCA_964491245.1 uncultured Methanosarcinales archaeon | reverse complement strand
ATCACCTTTCCTGAACGGCCTCAGCACGAAGCTTCTGGAGCGCAAAGTTACAGCCATAAAGAAGATTCAGACGGCCACATTTAAAAAACTTTATAACCGCACTATTACCAACGCCGGAAGCAATGAACAACGAACCAGCCAGCGAGAGGAAGTCATCTGCTGCAGAGATTGCAATACTGGCTGTTGTCTTCGCGCTCATGCTTTACCTTGGAGCTGGAACTGCGTCCCAGCACAGGTTATCGCATGACTCGCCTGTTGGCTACTCAGCAAGCGATAGCTTCCAGCACCTGGCCAGGGCACAGTCCATAAAGGACATGGGCCAGTACAGGATGGAAGCGCCATACATTGTTGCCGGGCTTGATGATGTTGTTGGCTTCTACCCTCCAATAATCTACCACCTCACCGCTCTTCTATCAAATGCGGCAGGGCTGCAGACGCATGATGCGCTCATGCTCCTCATGGGGGTTGCAATAGCGCTCGGCGGCCTGCTCTCATACTACCTTGCGCGAAGCCTCGGCAAGCCGGTTGCGCTCCTCGCAATTCCGCTCATACTCTTCATGGCAACAGGAAAGTCGTTCCTGGGCATTGTAACGTTCGGGCAGATGCCGTTCTTCCTGTCAGCGCTCTTCCTTCTGGGAACAGGATGGGCAATGAGCAATGCAGGGCTTCCAAGGAGCGCAGTGCTCATCGCAATTTTTCTCACAGGAACAGCAATGACGCACACCTCAGAAACAATCTTCCTGGCAATGCTCATTGGGCTGATTTTCTTATTCGCTTCAGTCAAATGGCTGCCGAAGCAGAAAATTGATGGCATAAAAGCCATAGCAGCGGAAAACAGGCAGCTAATCCTCGGCTTAATGCTCGCTGCCATTGCAACGCTGTACTTCTGGCCCATGTTCATCGGCATCTGGCTCAAGGCGCTGCCGTACAGGTTCACGGTGGAAACCACAAGCGCGAGCTTCCCTGCTGCAACTGTGTTTCCAACAGACTACGGCTTCATGCTCATTGCGGTGCTGCTCGGAATAGCAGCGGCAGCGCTGCTCATGATACAAAAAAGGCAGGAGCTCGGAAACGTGCTCCATTCAAAGCTGTTTCCACTTTTCTTTAGCTTGTTCATGCTCATTGCCGGATTCGGAACGTACGTTGGCTTCGGGCTGAGAAGCTTCCAGCTGCGGCTCGCATGGCCGCTCCTGCTGGCTCCGCTTGCCGCGTTCGGCGCCTACCAGCTCATCAAGATAGCATTGCTGCCATTCCTCAAGAACATGCTCAGGGATAGTACGCTGCCTATCTTCTACGCTGCCGTTGCCACGATAATCAGCGTTGTTGTAATTGCGTCTTACTACGAGCCGCCCTCAAGCGGGGGAATAGGCGCAGACCGGTGGAACGCGATGATGTGGATAGCGGACAGCACGCCAGCCAACTCGACAGTGTACGTGCTTTACAGCCACGCCTTCAGCCAGACCTCCACGCTCTACAGCACCGAGCGCATGACATACTTCCTTGAGCTGCCAAACTTCGCAAGCATTATCAACCATGTTGTGGCTAACGGGACCTTCAGCAGGATGACGCCCGTCACAATACCCTCAGACAGCGGCCCCAATTTCCCCTACCGCACAGGCGCTTTCAGCTTTGGCAGGCACATAGCAACAACAAAAACCAGCGATGTGATTGACATATGCTCAGCAAACTATTACCTCATTGACAAGGCGCTCGGCGACCAAACTCTCACGCAGGCAAACCTTTACCTGCTCCAGCAGTTCGCCAATGGAGGCATGAGCATCGTGCACGACACTCCTTCAGCTGCAGTGCTCCGAAACAATGGAGGTGATTGCATTGCGTGAGCAGATGCGTGAGCTCAGGCAGGAAGCAAAGTGGCTGGCTGCAGCGTTTGCAGCGTTATTCGTCATTCTTTATGTCGCATACAGAGGCGAAAGCATCTTAACTGTTGCCAAGACGGCAGCAGCCATCTACTGGCTCTTCGCAATACCGGGCTATGCAATCATGCTGCACTGGCGCGCACAACTCGGATTCATTGAGAGGATGGTTGCGGGAACTGTGGCAGCAATGGTTGTGGCTGGAGTTGCAAGCTACTACCTTGGGCTGATTGGGCTGAAGCTGCAGAACCAGACACTCATTTTACCAGCGGTAGTAGTTATAATTTCCGCTTTCGCTGCAAAATTCTCGGCACAAAAAAAGCAGCAACAGCAAAACCTTTTTGCCGAAAAAGGTTTATCAAAAAAGCAGCAATAGCAACAATGATAAGGGCGGCAACGGCAGACGCCCTGAATGAGGGCAGCAGCTGGTTGATGGCAAAAACAAGAAGCGGAAACAGGCCAAGCCCGATAAACAATGAGAAGAATATTTTTTCTTCTGAATCAAGGCCGCTTTTTCTTAACAGCAGCAGCGGCGGAATAATGAAGAGAACCGCAACCGCGATTATTGTGCGGAAGCCAGCGAAGCCAAACAGCGCAAAAGCCGCAACAGAGACTGCTGCGAGGCAGAGAAGCCAAGGAGAGTAGCTTCTGCCAAATTTAATCGCGGTCATGTTGCTGCACCCCCAGAAGCAGGCTCATACTTGTAAAGCCGGATGTTGTTGGCATCATACAATGGCCCGGTGCTGTTGAACAGGCCAAGCTCTACCTGCTGAAGCTGCGAAGCCCACGCAGAGGCCTGCTGCTGGGAAGAGGGATTAGAGGCAAATAGGGCTATGTCTGAATAATCAAACATGAAGTAGGTTTCGCCTTTATTGATGTAATCAGCGCCTGCTATTTCCCCGCCGTCATACCTCGCAACGTGCCTTCCGCTGATGCCGAGCATCCACCTCATCTTCGGATACCTCCACTGGCCAACAACCTTAACAGAAGGGTCGTAAATGAAGGCATTCTCAGGAAGCTTGCTAAGGTAATTGGCTGCAAAATCAGCCTGCACAGGCGTAATCCTGTCTATGCCGCCGTAAGCCTGGCCCAGGTTAGCGTATGATGACCTTCCCGAAGCCATTACAAGGGCAAAAACAAGAATGACGGCGAGGGCGTACCTGGCAGCCGAGGCAACCCTCGAATTAAGCTTCAGGAACGATGCAGCTGTCTGCGGAAGCCACACCACGCTCATCGCAACCAGAGTGAAGAAGATGTAGTTCTCCAGGACGAGCATCCTCGCGAGCCTGTTAAGCCCTGTCGGGATGAAAACGTCAAGATGGACAGCGAGGTACATGCCAACAAGCCAGCTCAGAAGGAAAATCTCCTTGACGTTGTTCTTTACCAAAAACAGCCGCAGCAGCAGCAATAAAACGCCGCCAGCCAAAAAAGGAAGCAGGATTTTTGGGTATTCGGCAGAAAACTCAACAAACGACGCAGGGAAACTTCCCTGAACATCGCCAGGAGAGATGCCCCACTCGAAAAGCCGGCCAAGCCCTGAGCGGCTGGCAACGTCTCCAGCACCAAGGTAAATGGCCGCGAAAGGCGCAGCAACAGCAACAAGAAGCAAAGATGCGACAAGGATGTGCCTGACATCCGATTTAGACACGGGCAGCTTCCTGAACTTGACAAGCATCGCGGCTGCGAAGACAGCCATGATAACAGCAGAAGCCACAAAGCCCTGGAAGTGAAGCAGGTACTGCGAAGCCAGCAGCGCGAACGTAATGTACAGGTAAACAGCATCTCCGCCGCTGCCGCCACTATGATTCACGCCATCTTCACTGCTGCCGTAAACTGAAGCAAGATACCTGTACCAAGCATACATAGTTACAGGCGTGATTACCACCGCAACAAGGGTTGGCTGCTGGCCAAACAGGTAAGTCAGCTGCTCCCTAAGCGAGAATGAAAGCCCAAGCCCGGCAATGAATGCCGGAAGCACGCCAAACAGCCTCCACACCATAAAGAACGCTGCCAAAACGCCAAGGAAACTGGCAATCGCCCTGTAGATAAACACGGGAATGAAGCGCTCACCGCCAAAAACCTGCATCAGCGCATAATTCACATGGTTAGAAGGAGGGTATTCCGGCGAGAAAGGGCCAAGAATCTTGTTAAAGCCGTAATACCACACGCCAATATAATAAGGAAGCCGAAACTCTGCCCTGTCCGAGCTGGAAATGTGGTCGCCAATGGCGAAGTGCCACGCAGAATCGCCCTCGCCAAAAGGCAGACTGTTCTTCTGGAAAGGCAACGTCCACAGGAAAAGAGAAACAACCAGCAGGATGGTAACAGCAGCCGCAGCAGCAGCCTTTGAGCTCACCGCAAAACCTGCCCTTGCACCACCAGAAACCGGCACTTCCCCCATGCATCAAGCGTCAAACAACCAGGGCTTATAAAGATTTGCGTGCGGCGGCCTTGCGAAAAATGAAAAGCCTGTTTGCCGCAAAGTTCACCAAGGAAAGCGCAAAGGTAATCACGAAGGTCGCTTGCAAGCTTGGAAAATGCATTTGCTCAATCGCGATAAAGGACAGGACGCCATTCACCGCCGCAATTAAAACCTGCACAGGAGCGAACTTCATGAGCTTTTCCTTCCAACCCTCTTTTTGGCCAAAGGTAACATACCTGTGGTAAGTGAACGTGAAAAGCACTGCCAAAGCAAGGCCAACCGCAAGGGCAATGGCGCGAGCCACACCCAACCAGTACAAGGATTCCTGGGCGCCATAATACAGCACATACCCAATCAGGCCTCCAAAGACGAAAACAGAATACCTGAAGCCGATGTGGTAAGGCCTTTTCAGCAGGGAGGGAACGAAGCGCTCAAAGAAGCCTTCTAGAGAATTGAGAATTTTCCTTATCATACTTTCACCATTTTCCACAATCTCCTAATCAAGGTTACGGGTCCTTAGTGCACAAGCCACCCAGTTACTATTTAAGCCTTCTCGTTTTGCTGCTGCGGCTTAAATTTCGCTTTTCCAACCAGAAAGACGGCAAGCGCAAGCAAAACGACAAACGCAAGAATTATTGGTTTGGAACGCGCCTGGCCTGAGCCGGCGCCGCTGACTGCTCTGCCAGTTACAGCGCTAAAGGGCTCGTCTGAAGGAATATTGATTCCCAACGCCTCGGATGATGTTTCGCCCTCTGTTAACGGCGCTTCCCCACCTGCCTTTTCTTCTGCTTTTACTTCATCCGAAACTTCACGATTAAAGGGCGGTGACGCCTTGAAGTTTCCTGTTATTGCGAAGATTGAGAATCCTGGCGTTACAGCTTGGTAGCTGGTGAACTCGCCGTCTTCGCCAATTAAGGTTGTAGGCAAAGCGTTCCAGCTGCCCTTTTCAAGCCGGCTAAGCTTGACAGTTGCCGGGTCTATGCTGTTTCCTTCAAGCCACGTGTTGTTAACTTTAAACTTTACAGCTACCCCAGAAATATTCTCCAAGCTGGATTTCGTGATTGACAGGTACTTGTGCACTTTGCCGCTTTCTGCTGTTGCTGGCAACGGGACTGAACCACTCAGCCTAGCTTCCCTGACAGTTATGCTCGGATTAGAAGCCGCAGCTGCTGCCTCCGCCACTATTTCGTAAACTGCCAACTCGCTGAACTTTTTAAAAGCGAAAGTTCCGGAATCGCCTGCGCGAAGCCCCGCCTGCAGCACGGAAGTTTCCGAAGCAAGAGAAGCCACTCCGCCGCCCCCGCCTCCGCCGCCGCCCCCACCGCTTCCACCTCCGCTGCCTCCGCTTGGAGCGTCTCCTGCCGAGGGCGGCGCCTCTTCTGCCGAGTATACGCTAAACTGAGTTACGTTAAAAGTCAGCGTCCCGTTAGAGTAATTTATGACCTGGCATATTGTTGGCGGACAAACTACACCGTCTCTGACAATCCTCGGACTAGCGTAGGTTAAGTTATGCAAGGTGAGCGTAGCAGTTGTGTTTAATGCCGGAAGGGCTGTGCTGTTTATTTCTATGCTGTTGTTGAAAATTTTCACGTAATCCGCTATGTTCAATACGCCGCTGATGCCGCTCAGGTTCACATCCCTGGAGAACTTTATCTTGCCCCACTTGACATC
>CAZBFZ010000022.1:0-9297 GCA_964491245.1 uncultured Methanosarcinales archaeon | reverse complement strand
TAAGGCAGTACATCCGCGACTTGGAAAAGGAGAAGCAAACAGGAAGCCGCGACCAAGACCCAAGCGTGGAGGAAATAATTGACGAAGTTGGCAAGCATCCACTTATTGTCCAGCGCTACGGCAGACCTGTTTCTTACGATGATGTTTTGCCTGCACTAACTGTTATGGCAAGATATATGACAGGTCAGCGCCCAGTAACCATTCAGATAGGTTCCCAAAGCATGCAAATGACACCAGAAACACCGGACGACTTTTGGATAATGAATCCGGAGTTCATTAAGCTGCGCATTGACGGCAAATTGTTGAATGAAAAGCTGTATTACTTCTGGCGGCGCGTGGAAAGCGATGGGAGAAGAAGCGATGGGAGAAGCAATGGAAAGGATAGTGGTAATGATGGCAGCGAACCGGCTTGGGATACGCTGATTAACCACGAAGGCAGACAAAAGGGGGTGGTGGCGTATTTGGGCGCTGCAGCAACTTGGGAGGCTGTGGCTTCAAACCCAAAAGCAAAATTTATAAAGAAGGGTGCACTCCCGAGTAGAGAATTAGTTAGGTTGGGGGTGCTGACTGTAATGCCTAGACGTAAAAAAGGCGAAACAGGAGTTGCTAACGAAGTGGCAGGTAGAGGCGAAACTGGAACAGACCGTAAACCAAGTTACCAGCCTAGGAACGCAAGTTTGGAAGAGTTCAGTGGTTACGTGCCAGCCAGCCAACTTACCGAGATTACATTTGAAGAGAGGCTGCGTAAAGAGATACGTCAAAAAGGTGCACCTAACATCGCTAGAGCACTGCAGCTTGCTGCAGAAGTCGGTCTTAGAGCCACAGCAGGAAGGTCTGTTGAAGCTAGGATAAAAGGAATAGTAAAAGGGTCAGAAGAATACGTCTTACTAGCAAGGCCGGGGTCTGACCCTAAAGAACCAGACGAATACATTGCCTTAAAGAAGTTTTTAGGGGAAAAGGGGGAAGGTATCAGAAATGTTCTTTATGGTGCTCTTGAGCAGGCAACCCAAGAAATTCACCCAGGTTACATTCTGAGATCAGCAAACCAAGTAGCTGGTGGAATCGTAACTGTTTTGGTAAAAAACAGCATAGAAACCAGAGGAGACTTAGAAGGTCTTCTCGAAAAAGGTTGGGGCGCTATTCAAGCTGTAAAAGGGCTTGTTAACTTGGAGCCGCAAGGGAGGGAGAGGCTTACAGTCTTTTTAAGGGCATGTGAGATACTAAATTATCAGGTTCCTCCGGAAGCAGTTGCGGCCAGCCTGCTAAAGTATCGTGGAGGAGACAGCAAGCCGGTCAAGGACGGTTTCCGCGACCCTCTTGAACAAGCAGTCAGGGAAGATCACCCGGATTGGAACGAAAGGAATGTTCACCGGATAGCTGGCGCAACTATTGCCGTCTTTGAAAGCAACGGCATCCTATTCATGTCAGGCTTAGAAAGGCTTGCTCAAAGGGTTGCTAAAGAAGGCAAAAGCGCTCTTCAAGCAGTAAAGGGCCTAGTCAGCCAAGACCCAAGAAAAAGGGCCCAGGTCGGCTATGTCATGAGGGCGTTTGAAATAGCATGTCTTTATTCACAACCAGCTGCTCAAGCTGCTGCGCCCCCTTCTGAAAGAGTTGCAGCAAGTTAGGACTGTTCGCTGTTGGTTGCTGCGGTTGTTATTTTTTATTTTTGTTGGGTCTCCTCCTCCACCCACTTCCTGTACTCGTCATCGCTCCCATGCCATGGCAAGGCAACTATGCACGGTATTTCGTAGCTGTGCAGCTGCCTCACTTCCTCCTTTATCCTTTCGAAGCTCTCCTTCCTCGCCTTGCACAGCATTGAAACCTCAGGCTCTTCTGTAACTTTGCCCTGCCATCTGAACATGCTGGTAACCGGAAAGATGTTGGCGCATGCAATCAGCCGCTTCTCAAGGAGGTGAGATGCTATCAGCTTTGCCTCCTTCACGTCCTTGCAGGTGATGTAAACGCTAATCATGCGGCTTTTCCTGATTCGGCAGCTTTTATTACTTTCGCTCGGCGCTCGGCGGCTGAAAAGCAGCCAGGCAACAGCGGCAAAGATTTATAAAAAAGCCTGAAACCTTGTTTGTGCATGAAGTGCGAAGTCTGCGCACAACCTTTTTAAGAAAAAGGTTGATCAAAAAACGCCAATGAAATGTGAAATTTGCACCAAGGGCATTGCAACGACCTTTTTGGGCAAGGTAAAAGGGACCTATGTCAAGGACGGCAAGGGCAAGCTTCGTGTTGTTTGCTTTGAGTGCCAGAAGAATATCGGCGACAAAGCTCAATTGGTGATTAAGCTTGGGAAGTGATCGCGTTTTTGTATTTAAGGGCAGCGCCGGGCAGGACCTCCAATGCCGGGTGACTGACTCGCAGAATGGCAGGCACATTATTAACTCTGCCGGACTCGGATTGCTGGTTTTTGAGAGCATCATGGCAAAAGTAACCCGTGAACTTGCAGAAGAGCATGGCTTCGGCATTGTAAGCTTAAAAGCGAGTAATTCTACCTCCAGCATAGACCGCGCTGAAAAGGATTTGGATATAATAGCTTATATGGTTACGGAAAGAACTGGCAACTTGCCCTACCTTATTGCTAGCAGCGCTGCAGCGTTGCCGGCTCTCAGCCTGGCAGCCTCAAGGTCCTATCAGGTTTTTCAGGCAATGGTATTGGTAAATCCTGTACCCTCCTTGCGGGAGGGCGTGGCCAGACTTTTTGGGGGCAAGGGAAGGCACTTGCTCCCACTTTACGATTCAGAAATATCTGGCGTCAGGGCAGAAATTGCGGGGCAAGCTATCCTTCGAGGGCTCGCTGTAAATCCCGGTGGCCCAGCCGCCCCTATTCTGAGGCAGGCTCTTAATGCAAAACCACTGGAAGACATCGCCAGTCAGGCCTCTTCTGGTTTTAGGGCTACCCCCATGTTGTACATGCTAGGAGAAAAAGACAACTTTTTACCCCGGGATTATGGAGATACTCTTTCAAGCCGTGTTCCTCATGCTCGCGTTATACTGCTGGAAGGCCTGGATCACGCCTTAAGTAGAGGAACATTGCAGACAATTGCATCCCGTTGGCCAGGTTACATGCCGGGCCAGGTTGGACAGATAGCAAGGGTTATAGGAGATTATTTCAGGGCTGCTTCTAAGTAACTTTAAATACCAACCAGTTTTGCTTTCTGATTGACCGCTCCCAAGTCGCTGTTGCGACTGCTGCCGACTTGGGTTTCGCAAAAGGGGTCACGCCCCTGTAGCTCAGAGGCCAGAGCGACTGCTTCGTATGACCTTTTACTCGCTTGTGAGCGAGCAAAAGCTCAACCAAAAGCGAAAGAGCAGTAGGTTCGCGAGTTCGACTCTCGCCAGGGGCTCCTGGTCCCTTAGACGCCAAAATCAGAAGCTTTTTATACTCAAAACAGCAGGGAAGGGTTAAAGATGTAAAGCCTCATCAGAGGCGGTAAGAGGTGTTGACTATGTGCATGTGTGGAGGAAGTTGCGGTGATGGCGTATGTGGTAAGTGCCACGCTGTGATGAAGGTAGCTCTTGGCGGTTTGGTGCTGCTTAACATCTACGTATGGCCAAAGTGGATAGGCGGATTTGACCAATGGCTGGCTTTCTTTGCCGTGCTGCTCATAATAAAGGGCGCTATCAAGTTTGTCATGCCAAACTGCTCGCACTGCAAAGCTGAAACGCCTTCAGGAAGGAAAGGCAAGTAAGGGCCTAAGCACAGCTCATAAGGTGAAAGGGGATTCAAACCCCTTTTACTACCCATTAATGACAAGAAAGCGAAAAGTATTTATACTAGTTAATCTATAGAGTGTTCTGGGGGTTTAACTAGTCAGCTTAAAAGGGAGCCTTAAGAGTCCGCTTTTAAGGAGAGCAATGAAACAAATGAGACAGGTTTTGAAGATGCAAAGAATGGAGAGGAATAAACCTCTAGCCACTGCAGTAAGGAGAAGCGGCCACCTCAGCACGGTTTCCGAGGTTGTTGGGCAGGATGCTGTTCCGATTGTGCAGTACCTTAAGGGCAAGAAGAACATCTCTGAGTTCAAGATAGCCGAGAGCATCAAGGCAGAGGTTAATTCTGTGAGGAAGATGCTTTATGCGATGCAGACGAGCAACCTTGTCAGTTACTACAGGAAGAAGGACAGGCAGAAGGGCTGGTACATCAGCTACTGGACCCTTAACGACCCTGCTTTTGGCGAGCTCTCTATTGCAAACAGAAAACACAAGCTGCAGCAGCTGAAGGAGCGCCTTCACAGGGAGGAGTCCAATGAGGGATTGTTCTACATCTGCCCATCATTGTGCGTGAGGCTGGAGTTTGACAAGGCTGCTGAAATCAGCTTCAAGTGCCCTGAATGCGGCAGCACTCTGCAGCACCAGGACAACGCCAAGACGATTGAGCAGCTCAGGTCCAAGATTGGAGAGATTGAGGGGAAGAGGTAAATATGGGCGGAAACGGTGTTCGCAAAGGGCAGCAGGTTAGTGTTGCTAGAGTAAACCTCGGCCTCCAGAAGATTGAAAGGGACTTTAGTGGTATTGTCGCGCTTGTGGTTGGGCACGAAACTGGAGATGGGAAGAAACAACTGCCGCCACCTAAAATCGCACATACTTTTGTTGATTTAGGTTATATTCCGGAAGATTACCTGTTCAACGTGCCATCGCCACATAATGATACGACATTAAGCAAGTTTAGCAAGGGGCAAATTTATCTCATGGAATGGGTAAAGCGAGCATGCGAGTATGCTAATCCTCCGACTCCGGAAAACATTGGAATTTTTCTTTCTGTGCTTGGAGAGATTTCGCGAGAAGCGGTCAGCCTCGGATTGGAAAAAGGTGCCGGCTTCGATCTAGGCCATCCATACGTAGCCCGCGGTGTTGAAGACAAGGTTGTTAGGCAGGGGTTATGGATGATAAGAAAAAAGGTTGAAGCCCCACGCTTACTGGGTGATTTAGAGGTTGAAATCAGTAGGCAGGCGGCTTTGATTGAGGCCGTTGTCCAGAGTTTTGGCGGAACCATCAGAAGGATTGCTCAGGGAGACCTTTACAAGACAATCAATAGCCTAAGGGGTGCGTTTATTACAGGCAACACTGTTTTAGGTTTAGAAGGAAAGGAAGAAGGTAAAATCGCAGTCGCAACAACGTATAAAAGACTAACCGCCCAGTTAGGTGATCCGCTGCCGTTTAATAGGCTGCCGCACCCTCGCGTCTGACAGTGCGGGGAGTTTCTGCCATGATGTTGACTGTGAAGTTTTTGTTATAACGAGTTGCCATTCTCCAAGTGCATTTTCTCAGCATTCTTCAGCGTGTTCTGGAACCAGAGCATGGCTGCTATGCCTGCTGCCAGGTGGGCTGCCATTATGCCGAGCCAGACCCCTTTTAATCCCAGCTGCAGCGGAAATGCCAGGGCGTATGCTAGTGCTATCATCAGCCCGAAGGCAAACGACGTTATCGCCAGGACCTGCCACGCCTTGCCAAGGCCCTGAAATGAGCTTGCGGCTATGAGCCTCAGGCCGAGGAAGCCGTATGCCAGCGCTACTATGCTGAAATACTGCCTGCCGTAAGCGATGACTGCGGCGTCTTTTGTGAACATTGACAGCAAAACTGGTGAAGCAATCAGAAGGGCGATGCCGACTGCTTCCATGAACATGAACGCACTGATTGAGGAGAAGATTGAGGCAAGCCTCGCCCTCCCATACTGCTTTGCGCCAATGTTTTGGCCTATGACCGAGAGCGTTGCAAGCCCGACTGCAAAGGCGGGCAGGACTGCCACTGATTCAAGCCTGAGGGCAACGCCCATCCCTGCAAGCGCCAGGCTTCCGAATGAGGCAACGATTTTGTTCAGGAAGAAAATGCCAACAGCCAGCGTGCCCTGCGACGCGGCTGTTGGGATGCTGACTGCAAGTATGCCCCTGACGATTTCGTGGGAGTAAACGAGCTTCTTGAACCGCAGCCTTACCAGCGCTTTTCCGCTGAACAGGTGCGAGTATGAGTAGAGCATTCCGATGCTCTGTGATATTATAGTTGCGATTGCCGCTCCTTTAACGCCAAGCTGGGGAAACGGGCCGTAGCCAAAGATGAACAGGGGGTCCAGTATTATGTTCGCTATGTTCGCCATTACGAGTGCTTTCATCGGCGTTTTCGCATCGCCTTCGCCTTGCAGCATTGCGTTTGCAACGTTGGCAAGGAAGAATGCGCCGCTGCCGAGGTAAATGACTGATAGGTAGTCTTTCATGAAAGCTGCAACCGTGGCTGACACGCCCAGGAAGCTGACAAGGGGCTTTATCGTGAAAAAGCCTATGGCAAGGGTAAGAACTGACAATACTGCTGCGATGAGCAGGCCGTTTTCGGCAATAACGTTCACCTTTCCAATGTTTTTGGCCCCTATGCTCCTTGCCACAAAGGAGCTGACGCCAATGCCCATGCCCGAGTTAAGCGCTATGATTATGAAGAAGATTGGGAACGAAGCAGCAACGGCAGCAATCGCTTCAGGCCCGAGCCTTCCGACGAAGAACGTGTCAACCAGCGTGAACAGGTTGTGCATGAACATCGCAACAAGCATTGGCGCAGCAAGGAAGATGACGTGCTTCCTTACGCTGCCTGTTGTGAGGTCTTTTTTCGGCTTTGCCTGCTTCATTTTCGTTTTCAGCAGCAGAAGCAAAAAAAGGGGCTGTTTATAAGGTTAATGCGCAAGGTTAATATACTTTAATTCACAGTAGCAGTAGCTAAGATGAATTACCTGAAGGCTTACCTGGCAAGGAAAGTTTCCTGGGCAGCGTGGCAGTTCAGCGTGCTGAAGCTGTCTATGGTTTCGTTCGGGATAATCCTTGGCGCTTACTTTGCCGGCTTCTGGAAAACATTGATGCTGCCGCTGTGGGCTGTTTTCATTGCATCATCTGTTTGGGCTAGCGTGATGTGGCTTCAGCAGGTGAGGGTTAACAAAAGCAGGAGGGTGATGAAGAAATGAAAGCCATGCGCCATAAAACCTTTTTGGCTGTTACAGGAGTAATATTCCTTGTGGTAGCCGTTCTCCACCTTTTGAGGGCTGTTCTCGGCTGGAGTGCTGTTATTGGCAGCTTTGAAGTGCCAATCTGGCTTAGCTGGGTGGCGGCTGTTGTGGCTGCTTACTTGGCGTATTCTGCGCTTCGCCCTGTAAAGTAAATCCTCACCAAAACCTATAAATACGAAGCCGGCTGCCGCTTTTGCAATGGCGCTGGCAGGAAAGAAGGGTGATGGAGAAAAGGGCAAGCGCTGGATGGCAATATTTATCGGGGTGATAATGCTCACCAGCGTTGCCGGCTTTGTCTTGTCGTTTAACCCGTCAGGCCAGGCAGACACTTTCAGGCATGCCGGGCTGACCTTTAAGCAGACTCCGCAGGGGTTTTACTCTGCCGAATTGGGCGGGAAGCTTCTTGAGTTCCTCTACAGGCCGGAAGACGTTTCAGACATCGGGGTTGAGCCAGGAATTATCGACGCTCTCACATGGAGCAGGGCGCTCTACATAACATACGGCTGGAACAGCACGTTCTCACAGGACATGGCGCTGCTTCAGTTCGAAGCAGCGAATGTTCTAGAAGCGAAATACGGCATATTCGTCCAGCCGGCTTTCACCGGTCAAAACCCGCTGAACATTTCAGTGGTCGGCTGCGGGAACGCAACCGGTTTTGTGCCTGTGCTGCTCATCCAGGCAGCAAACAGCACAGCCATAAGCACAGACCCTTCAAATCCCAGCTGCGTTGTTGTGAGCGCGCCAGGCAGTGCAGGCCTTTCAAGGGTTGCTGACAGGCTGAAGTACGCAATACTGGCAGGGGATGAAAAATGAGTGCGAAAAAGAATACTGCCCAGGCAGAGCAGGGAAAGCCAAATAATCCAGCAGCTGCGGAAAGGCGCGATCCCCGCCATCACGAGAAGACGATAATAAAAGCAATCGTTGTGGTTGCGATAGTTGTCCTTGCCGGCTTCCTCATGGCAACCTACGTTGGCAATTTCTTCAAGGGAAGCGGCGAGAAAAAGGCGGATGCGCGGTATTATAACGGCTTCGCATTTGTCAGGATAGAGAATTTCTGGTTCACGCAGTGGGAGCGTGATGGCGCTGTTTACAACCTTGAGTTCAGGCACAGCCCGTGGGAAGTGGAAAACATAACAGTATCTGGCAAGGTTGATGAGCGGTTCCAGATGCCTTACGTTTTCATAACTTACGACCCTGTTGAGGGGCTGAGCAGGCAGACCTCGTTTGTCGCTTTGGCAGCCGCAGACCTGAGCAGCATGCTCAAGGGCGTTTTTGAGAAGGAAGGGATTGCTGCCGCGTGCACACAGAACGCGACAGAAGCCTGCGCCACAAGGCCGGTTGTGACGTGCTCAACCAACGCCTCGGTAATTTACCTCAAGGTTGCTCAGGAGACAGGAATTTTCCTGGATGGCAACTGCGCAACGCTCCAAGGCACTGAGGAAAACCTGACAAGGGCAGCTGACAAGGCAATGTACCAGTGGCTTGGCATTGTCAAGAGATGATTGGCGTGTCCCTCTCCCACTGCTCCATGCTCACAGCTCCTCCGCTCCCGATTCTGAAGGCACGACAAACCTTATTCCCAAGCCAAGGTGCAGCAAAGCTGTAATGAGCGCCATGTGCACGCTTCCAGAGCCTGATGCCATGTTCACAGCAACCTCTGTATCTGCTATCTTGCCTTCCAGCGCCTTTTTTATGCTTTCAACCAGCAGCAGTGGAGGAGCAAAGTCATCAACAACAAGGAATGCTGCCTTTACTGTTGGAAACTTCTGGGCAAAGTTCTCTTTGCCAAAATCGTTCGTAATCAGAAAAATGTTAGTCCACGACTCCGAGGCAACCAGCTTGGCAACCTCGTTCCACGTTCCTTTGCCTGCTCCCAGGCAGGCTATCAAATCTGTCATGTAAGAATAGGCACAGGTTTGAACTTAAAAATGTTGCTGCAACAGCGAAAATAAGAAGAAAAAAAATGGCGAAACCCGGTAAATGCCTCACCTTCCCAGCGGTCTAATGACATAGTAGCATAACTCCTTAATAAATCTTGCTATATTCCGCCAAAATCCGGTTTGAAAATTTTCGGATAAGCAGAAAACTTTTCAGAAAATTGGCAAAAAAGCGAAAACATTTCGGCATTAACGAGAAAACCTTCGGCTGGCGCGTAATTTTTCCGTAAATTTACCAGAAAGGCATTTGAATTTTAGTTTTTGTACTTATCCTAACGCCGGGATGGCAGAATCTGGTTAATGCGCTCGCTTCAGAAGCGAGTAACCGCCCCAGCGGTTTGCGGGTTCAAATCCTTTCCTAGGGAGGTG
>CAZBFZ010000021.1:2741-9331 GCA_964491245.1 uncultured Methanosarcinales archaeon | reverse complement strand
GCCCTTCTCGCTAATTCAACAGCCGGCTTCATGCCCTTCCAGGCAGCTTCAAAGAGGCTTTCAAGCGCCGATGCGAAGAATGGCGTGTTTACCCAGATGCCTACGTCATATGTGGGGTGAACGTCCTTGTCGTCCATTACCATGAACATCATTTCCTTGCCGTCAACGATGCAGAACCGCCCTTTTGCGTCGGTGTGCCTTACATCGGCAACATCCGAAATGGCTTCCAAGGCGTGCCTGTTCTCCTTTGATATTGGGGCTGCAATCTTTATCTTTACCCCTCTCTTCTTGATCTTCTCCATGGTTGGCTTCAGGCCCTCTATCTTCCTGATGAAGCCCTGCGACGTTGTCATTATCGTGACAGTCTTCTCTGCATTCTTTATCATGAGGTCGAGGTGGTTGTATAGGTTGTGCCTCCCTTTCAGGCTTCCTGACAGGTCAGCCGGCTCTACGAGCTCGATGCCCTGCTGGTGAAGCGTCTTGAGCTCGTCAACGATTTCTGTGTTCCTTACCTCGTCAAGCCTCTTGATTTTCTTCTCTGACTCTTCCTTCATGTGCTTTTTGACCCTTTCTACAACCTCGGTTGGCTGCACGGCAAGGTACTTTATTGGCTTGCCGAACTTCATTATCACGAAGCCCTTTTTCTCCAGGCTCTCGAGAACGTCATAGCTCCTGCTCCTTGGCACGTTTGCAATGTCAGAGAGCTCGCCGGCTGTTGCGACGCCACGAGACAGAAGCGCTGTCCAGATTTTTACTTCGTAAAGGTTCAGTGAGAAATAAGTGCGGAGCTTGCTCAGGAATTCCTCTTTGACAATCATTTGAAACCCTCCAACAATCTATTAGGGGTGAATGGGCAACACTACTATTAATATGTTACGGTTTTTTACTGCAACACAGTAAATTATAAGAACAATACTTTTTTAAGCTGATATTTAAGCTTTGCCCTTTCTGTTTGGTTTTTGGCTGGTTCTGGGCTAATTCCGAGGATAGGTTTAAATAATTTGGCGGCGTAGTTTCTGCCGCCATGGCAAATAAACAGGTGCAAAGCAGAACTGTAGCATTTTCACATGCTGTCTCTTTGCTAAGGAGGGCTGGCTTGGTCTTCTGCGAGACAGCAATAGTCGGTAGCGAACAGGCGGCAGCTGCAGCTGCCGCCAAGACAGGATTTCCAGCGTTCTTGAAAGTTGTTTCCACCCCCACAGGCCCGGTTGCTGTGCACAAGGCAAAGGAAGGGCTGGTTGCAAAGGTTGACGGCGCAGCTTCCCTGGCTTCCGCTTACGGCAAACTTGCCTCGTTGCATGCGAAGCTGGCTGCGAAGAAGCTTACCGAAAAGAAGCTGCAGGTTGCTGTCCAAAAGGAAATCGCTGGGGTTGAGTGCATCATGGGAGCAAAGGTTGACCCTTCATTCGGCCCAGTGGTTGTTTTCGGTTCGGGCGGAGTCCATGCAGAGGAGCTTGGCGATGTGGCTGTGCGGCTTTGCCCTGTCAGCACGGCTGAAGCTGCAGGCATGATTAAGGAAACACGCCTGTACAGGCGGCTGCTGGAGTTAAATAATGGGGAGTTTGCCATCAAGAATCTGGCTGAAGCCGTTGTTAAAGTTTCAAATTTTATTGCAGGCAACCCGCAAATTGCCGAGCTGGATATAAATCCTCTGATGGTTACAGAAGCAGGTGAGGCAGTTGCTGTTGACGTCAGGGCAGTTGCCTCGGCAGGAAGTGCTGCGAAAGCGGCAGCGAAGAAGCGCAGCAGCGGAAAACTGGACGTTGCTGGATTCTTTAATCCGCAATCGGTTGCCGTACTTGGCGCTTCCAGGAGCATTGAATCTGTTGGGCAGTCCCTTCTGCGCAACCTCACGATTGGATGCGTGCACCGCTGTGAGTACTGCAGGCCTTTCCTTGGGAGGATTTTTCCAGTTAACCCTTTCGCACAAGAGGTTCTGGGCTTCAGGTCATACCCTTCTGTTTTGAAAATACCTGAGCCGGTTGACCTCGCAATCATAGCCCTGCCTCATGACATTGTCCTTAAGGCTGTTGACGAGTGCATCAGGAAGAAAGTCAAAGCCGTCATCATCGTAAGCGCTGGCTTTGGAGAATTCAACGAGCAAGGCAAAAAACTCCAGCTTAAAATCGTTGAGAAGCTGGAGAAAGCCAGAATCCCTATGCTTGGCCCTAACTGCCTTGGCATAATAAGGCCTGCCCACAACCTTAACGCTAGCTTTGGGCCCAGCATGGCTCCTAAAGGCACGGTTGCTTTTGTAAGCCAGTCAGGCGCCCTTGCCGACAGCATTATAGACTGGTCAATACAGGCCAGATACGGCCTGAGCTCCCTGGTAAGCTACGGCAACAAGGCAATGCTTGACTGCTGCGACTTTTTTGATTTCCTGGCAAATGACCCCGAAACAAAATCTGTAGCGCTCTACATAGAAGGCGTCAACAGCGGCAGGGATTTTTTCGAAAAACTGAAAGTGCTTGTTGCCAAAAAGCCAGTTGTTATATTGAAAGGAGGGCGGACTTCAGCCGGTGTTGCGGCGGCAGCCACTCATACGGCGTCCTTAGCCGGGGATGCCAAGATATTCGAGGCAGCTGTAAAGCAGTCTGGCGCAATGCTTGCAAGCACTGTTGAAGAGCTTTTTGACTTGGCGAAGGTGCTGGGCGAGCAGCCGGTTTGCAAAGGCAACGGCGTAGCGGTTGTCACAAACGGGGGAGGGTGCGGGGTTATCTGCTCAGACTACTGCGATGAGCTCGGCGTTAACCTGCCGCAACTGCAAAAAAGCATGCTGAAAACGCTGGACAGCAGCGGCATAATGCACCCGGCATACTCAAGAAGGAACCCTTTGGACATTGTCGGGGACGCAATGCCTGACAGGTACGAGCTTGCCATAAGCACCTTGCTGAAGGAGCCGTACATCCACGGCCTTATAGTGATTCAGACCCTTCAGGCCATGACTAACTCTGTCCTCAACGCGAAAGCCATTGTTGAAGCCCACAAGCAGTTCCCTGACAAGCCCATAATAAGCTGCTTCATGGGAGGAAGGTTCAGCAGGAAGGGCATGCACTACCTTGACAACATGCGCATCCCGGACTTCAACGACATAAGAAAGGCTGTTGTTGCGATGAAAGCGCTGGTAGAGAGGGGGGGGTTCATTGCGACGAAGCTTGCAAAGCCGGAGATTTCGACAGCTGCGCCAAAGAAGCTGAAGGGCAAGAAAAAACCGTAATTCTTCCCGCTTAATCGTTTTATCCTTTTCATAAGAAATATACGTTGGCGTAAATAAAGTTAGTCGTATAAGCCATCTTTGACTGCTTCCTCTTTTGAGAAGGTGATTTTCTTTTTCCTCACCTCATCATCAATTTTCGCCAGTATCTCGCGAAATTTTTCTTTACTTAACGATATCAGATTTTCCTTCTTCATGTTACCTTATACCTCAGCATAGCCGCCATCCCCCCGAGCGCGTCCAGCTTCTGCCCGGCAGCATTCTCTGAGTTGATTATGAATACCTTTCCTCCGTTGTCTTCCACTTTATTCATCAGCTGTTCGCCGCTTTTGCTCTTGTAAACGGTCGTGTCTGTTATCAGAAGCTTTTCAACAGCAGCCGCATACACTGCATTTTCAACTTCGCTTGCGCCATATGCGACCTTGCCATCTCGGGCAATCTCAGTCATTGCCTCGTCAACGAGCTTCATCTCCTTTGCTGCCATCGCTGTTGCCAGCACAGTATCCATTTCAGGCCTTTTAAGGACTTCGTCAATGGCGTTCTCGCTGACGCTGCTGCACGTTGCCAGAACTATCTTTCTTTTCAACGAATCTGCCTTGACATCGCTTTTCAGCTCGCTTAGCAGCTCTTCTTTCCAGAATGCCGGGCTCGCAAGGATTATCTTGTCCGGCTTGTTTCGCTCGTCGTAATCCTTGACAGCTGTTATGATTTCCTTGTAGAAGTTCGCTGCTGTTGAAGTGTCGTAGTCCTTTTTTCTTACCTTCCCTTTCAGTTCTGTTATTACTTCATAGCCTCTGCTTTTCAGCCTGGCAAGGAGGGCTGTCTCGCGGTCAAAAACTACTATCAGAGCCTTGAGCTGCTCCTGGGTTGCCTGCTGGAGCCTGTCAAGCTGGTATTTTTGCCATCTTTCCTTTATAACAGTTAAAACGTCGCCTGCCTCGATAGTTATGGTGTGGTGCGCCCCTTTTGGGACATCCTCCTTTGGCTCTGTTGTTGTGCCGCTTATCCTAAGCTCTTGATTCTCGAACTTCACTTCCTCTACGGCAATGGACAGAATGTATGTCTTCTTGACAGCTTCCTCTGCAAAGCCCAGCCTTACTTTCCTCGTTGTTTTGCCTGTTGCGGTGTCTCCTTTAAGCACTGTCTGGCTCAGGCACCACAGGTCATCAAGGTTTTGGGCCTGCACAACGACCTTTCCATATTTCAGCTCTTTCTTGAGTATTTTCATTTTTTGGTTTGGCGATTTTCGTTTTGTGGCAGTGGCAGCAGAATTGAAGCTGCAGATGCTGCAAAGGCGCTGATAAAATCCTGCTATGGAAAAACATTTATATATGTATCTACGGAAAAAGAGTGCATGGAAGGTTTCGGCAGAAGGGGGCAGGGCGCTCCTTCAGGTGGTAATGCCGCCATTCTCGTCATTGTCATAGCTGCTTTCATCCTTTTGTACATATTGTTCCTGCCTAAGGGCGAGCGTGATAAGATTCTAACTACAGATGCTGCAACGTCTGTGAAGTTTGTGCCTGGCGAGCTGCCCGGCTCAACCTTGCTTAAGGAAAACCCCGGCACCCTCACAAAGCTTAAGGACAAGGAGTTTGACCACAAGCTGCCATCGTTTAACCTTTTTACCAAGAAAGAGGACACTGTGCTGAAGAGCGTTGACTCTACCAACATTGAGTCCTCAAAAAGTGACTCAAGGAAGCGCTCTATCATTTTAACTGTAACGGACAGCGTTGAGAACGCGAAGCTGACCTTTACGGTAAATGACCACAACGGCAACCTCATCATCGCCCAGAACGGCAAGGAAATTTTCAGGGGCGAGGTCGACAGCTTTACCGAGCCATTAAGCATAGAGCTTGAGGAGGAGAATGTTTTCGAGTTCTCAACAGAGCCAGTTCCGTGGTATAAGCCATTCACAAAGAACTTTTACGACATCAGGGATGTGAAGATAACAGGAACAGTGGAAAAGCTTGACAACAAGGAAGCCATCCAAACAGTAATACTGGGCCAGGAGGAGATAAACCTCCTTGACGAAGCTTCGCTGAGCTACTTTGTTGACTGCAGCCTGAAGGATGTTGGCAGGCTGTCAATCTACCTGAATGACAACCTTCTTGCTTCAAAGGTTCCCGACTGCGGCAGCCCTGAGAAGTGGCAGATTGACCCAAGAGACCTTGTTGGAGGGAAGAACGAGTTCAGGTTCGTTGCCGAGAAGGGCACTTACCTCCTTGACAGGCTCCTGCTCCGGACCAGGCTTAAGGAGCCGATATTCCCGATTTACTTCTTCAGCATAAACAGCACTGTCTTCAGGAGGATTGAGAACGACACTGTCAACTCCACCCTCAGCATACTGTTCCTGGACGACAAGGAAAGGAAAACCGCTACCATTGAGATAAACAGCCAAAAGGCGAGGGTGGACACGAGGCAGGCCAACTATTCCAAAAACGTGGACTCCTTCATGGTGGCAGGCTCCAACTTTCTCAGGATTGTGCCAGAAACAACCCTAAACATCATCGAGCTCAAGCTCGTTCTTGACTGCAAAAAGGCAGAAGAGTGCGGTTAAGTTCTGTATTCTTTGCCGCGATAGCCGCAACATTTATTAGGCATCATTACTGTTTATGAGTTAAAGTGGCAAAAATGAAATGCGTATTTTGCAATGCGGCAACGGAAGAAAAGATGACTGATTACAAAGAAATTGGCACGAACTTGGGCAGGTTCAAGGCAAAGGTGTGCACAAAGTGTGGTGAACCTTTTTTTGACTCTGAAACCGCTGGAAAAATCCAAGCGAAGTCAAAAGAGCTTGGCCTGTTCGGGCTTGCAAAAAAGACGAAAGTAGCTGAAGTTGGCAACAGCATAGCTATCAGAGTGCCAAAGCGCCTTGCTGAGTTTGTTGGGCTAAAGAAGGGGCAGGAAGTGCTGATAAGGCCCAGGGAAAAGAACGAGCTCAGCATTGAAGTGTAGCGGAAAATAAGGAAAAGGTTTAAAACCCGCCAAGACAATTGCAATGGCGTGATTGCTAAAAATGAGGTGTGAGTAGTGGTTTCGATAGCAGGTGCGATACCTATAGCGAAACAGCTTGGCCAGCAGGCTGGGCGTATAGCTCAGGGCTTACCTGGTACGGCACAGGGCTTGGGGCAGGGCATCGGTTGGGGTGTTGGCCAAGAGTCTGTAAAGACTGCAAAGGGATTAATTGCCAAGCCTCTCGGCCTTCTTCGCAACATTATCCCGGAAAATGTGATGGGTTGGTATGTGCTGCTTATCATGATTGTTTATTGGTATAGTTGGATGGCTGGGTTTGCAGCTCCTTTAGTGCTTGCGTCACACGCTCTTTTGGCGCTGATTGGGTTCTTCTTGTTCGTGTACGTTGAGAATAGCCTGGAGG
>CAZBFZ010000021.1:0-2731 GCA_964491245.1 uncultured Methanosarcinales archaeon | reverse complement strand
AACGGCGTAACGTTTTCCATCCTCCTGATTATTGACTACATGCTGCTAACAGGCCAAGTTCAATGGAATCTCATCTTCATTGCTGCGCTGCTGCTGGCATTCAGGGAAGGCAGCCCGCTGGACGATTTAAAGCGAGTGGCAATGGTAGTGCTCATTGCTTCAGTAACGTCCGCTGTAGTGCCTTTCATCTACAGCCGATTCAATCAGCTATTCTTCACTGCTGCGGCAAAAATTGCCTTACCGCTCAACTTTGAAGTCTGGTCGCTGAATTTTAGCTACTTGCCGTTCATTCTTGGGCTGCTTTTGAACCGTACCTTTACGTACCCTTTCTTTTGGTTCGCTATTTTCGGGCTGAGCAAGAAAACCAGGGTGGCTCGCTCGCTGGCATGGATTATTATGTTCTTGTTCATTTTCGCCTCGTGGCCTAACATTGCTCCCGAGGTCGGCAAGCTCCACAGCCAATACGTTACAGGCGCCACTGCTGAGCAAAAAGCGTTCTGGCCAAACATCTTCAAACAGGCGGGGACAAACTTCAGAGGTGCCGTAACCTCACTTTTCCAGTCTTTCACAGTGAGAACAGCTTACGCCTCTGAGAAAGTCTACGGGGGTCTTGAGCAGACCTTCGGCTTTGGCGAGCCCAAGGAGGAGCCCAAGATTGGGCTGCAGCTTAGGGATGACCCTAACATTCCGAAGGTGTTTGACTTGAACTTTTATGATGCCCCATCTCCGAGCGTAATTATGGAAGTGCCCAATCCGCTGCCTCTTGCCGACCCAAGGAAAAGAGTCATGAGTATTGTTGATATAGAATGCAACGATAAGACTGCCGGCGGTTCAGGCGGGGAGGTAGTTGAGCCTTCACCAAAGCCAAGACCTAATGAGCCTGAGACATATGCACTTGTTTATTACAAGGGGCCAAAACAGGTCACGTGCAAGTTTGCAAGCATGAAAGAGGGAAGCAACATTGCAGAGATAAAGGTTAAATATGGCTTTGCGGCTGATGCGGATTTCTCAACCGCTTTCATGCGCAGGGACAGACTGGAAGCTAGAGTTCTCAAAGGTGAAGACCTTGTTGTTAAGGATAATGTGCCTGCTTCAACTGCAGAGTACGACAACGGCCCAATAGCGATAACGTGGGGAAGTGTGGAACTTGTTAGCCCTCCAGTCGGTGTTAAAGCTGGCAGTCCGTTGGGTTTTTTATTATTTGTCTCGAAAACAGGATCATGGGAAGGGGAGATTGCAGGGATCAACTCATTAACTTTAACCACTCCTTCAGAATTTGAACTTGTTGAAACAAATGATAAAACGTGTGCTTTCAGGAAAGTGAAAGAAGAGTCAAACGCAGACGTCAACGTTTATAAGGTTAAGGATGACCTGATCAAAAAGGGTGGCAAACCGCTTTATATTGGTGATGGCGTTAGGCTTATGTGCAAGCTGAATGCGCGTGATAGTTTGATAAATGAGCTTGCTGGCCCTGACGACAACGACAGGCGCAGGCCGTGGAAGGGCGGAACATTTAAAGCGTCTGTGGATTACATTTTCTCAACTAAAAAAACAGTGAGCTTCGAAGTTAAGGGGTGTAAGTCTGGGGATACAAAAGACTGCACTACTAAAGATACTAAGTGCCCTGGGAAGCAAACCTGCAACGCTGATGGCGTGTGGGGGGAAGTTTGCAATGACATTCCTAATGACGACTGCCCGAAAGGAGGAGAAGGGGCATGAACAAGCTGGTGTTGGCCGCTGCATTTCTAGTTGCTGTACTGCTCACAACAGGCTGCGGTCAATTAGGCGGCAAAAATGACAAAGGTTCAGGCATTCCTGAAGTTTATGTTGGCACAGAAGGGATTAGCGCAACATTTGCAGCAGAAAGCATTCCAAATCTTATAACGACAGGAGGGCAGTATGAAGTTTTACTTATGGTTGCAAACAAAGGAGCTGTCGATGCAAACCTTGGAAAAACAACTATCACTGTTGGCGACAACAAGGGCTTACTGAAATTTGACAGAGGGAGTATAGAAGGGACCGAACTTGAAAGCCGGTTAGAGGGCAGGGCCTCAGATCCTGCAGGGTCGCTTTCATCTATAAAGTTAATGGTAAGTGCTAAGAGTAGCCTGGTAAGTGATAGCACAGAAACTGGTCTCTTAGCTACAGTTTCTTATCACTACATGACAAAGTTGACAGCAAACGTCTGTATAGACGCTTCTCCGTACAGCTTTCAGAAGCAGCGAAAGCCTTGTGACGCCAAGGTACCAATAGTGCTTAAAAGCCAAGGCGCGCCTGTCACCGTTAAGAAGATAGAAACAATTTCGGAAAAGGGGGCAGGCTATTTGAGACCAAACTTTAAGATTTATATTGCCAATGCTGGAAGCGGGTCAGTAACAGCTATCCTTGTTGATAATGTTGAGCTTAACAGGCGTCCTCTTGAATGTATGGATGAAAACGCAAAAGATGCTGTTGGAGTAACTAAAACGTTGTCAGGAATCTTAGACAACGATTTTGTCCTGTGCGCTTATCCTCGTGATGCTAACGACTTTAAAGACGGTTCAGGCACCTTTGCAACGCCCCTAAAGGTCGAGCTGAGCTACGGCTACACATCAACAAGCAACCCTGTTCCAATCAGGATTGAGAAAGGCATACAATGCGAGGAGGGGCATGAGAGAAACTGCAAAACTGCCGAAGGCGGCAGCGGAACGCAGAAATGCAGCAGCGGCCACTGGACTTTCTGCCAGAAATA
>CAZBFZ010000020.1:2582-9524 GCA_964491245.1 uncultured Methanosarcinales archaeon | reverse complement strand
TCTGTCCCAAAGGACTGGGTTGAGAAGAACAGGCTGAAGAAGGGCGATGTCCTGGTGGTTGACGAGCGGCCCAACGAGCTCACGTTTGCCTCAAAGGATTCAAGTGAGCGGAGGCAGGTGAGGGAAGCAGCGATAAGCGCGTCTGGCAAGGGCATCCAGGAAATCAAGACAGAGATAACTGCGCTTTACATAAACAACTTTGACATAGTAATGGTGACCGAGGTCGGCACCTTGGCAAGGGACATCAAGAACGTGTTTCACGGCCTTGTAGGAATGGAGATAGTTGACGAGACGACAACAAAGATTGTTGCAAAGGACATGCTTGACATCAAGGAAGTTTCCATGAGCAACGTGGTTAGGAGGGTTGACATTATTTTGCGGTCAATGCTTGAGGACGCCAGGGGATTTTCAGGCGCTGAGGCTGAAAGCGTTTACGAGCGTGACAAGGAAGTTAACCGGCTTACGCTTCTTGGCTTCAGGACGGCTAGGGCTGCTGCCGACAACCCAAGGCTTCTTCGCTTGTTTGAAACGACCTATTGGAACATTATGGTGTCCAAGCAGATTCTCTCTCATCTTGAGAGGTTTGGCGACCAGCTAAAGCGCGTCCTGAGGTTTGCGAAAGAGAACAGCAAGGATGTCAGCAAGTTGAAGGGCTTTACAGAGCTTTACGCCGCGATTATGAGGCATTACGAGGCTGTCATGAAGATTTACTATAATAGGGACAAGAGCCAGGCCTTCAAGACTGAAACGAACTCAAAGATGCTGCTGAAGGAGTGTGACCGCCTGCTGGTGAAGTACAACTCGGTTGTTGCTGCGAGGATGATTGAGTACTTCAAGTACATGATAATCTCAGTGAGCGGCATACTGAGGAACAGCATGGAGCAGGAAGAGCAATAAGTGCACTCGCTGTTGCTCGCGCCCTTATCAACCCTAACACTATACCTCCTCAAACCCCTTCTCCGTTATCCTGAACGTAACTTCGCTTTGCGGTATGCTGCGGTGCTTTGCTAGCACTGCCGTTCTTGTTCCGTTGGGGTTTATCCTCAGCTCGATGAGGCACTTGCTGCTGTACTTAAGGATGTCCCCTCCGACTATTTTTATCTTTGCCTTGTCAATAAAGTCGGCGTATACTGGCGTTGTGACAACAACAGGTATTTCCTTCTTTCTGGCTATGGTGAGCAGGACAGACAGCTGCTTTCCAAGCTCGCGGTTTAGCTGGACATTGTCCTCGCCCCTTTCAACCCTGTAAAGCGATGATATGGTGTCGCAGACGATTAGGCATACTTTTGAGCTTATCTGCTCGGAAAGCGTTTCGATGAACTTTTTCTGCTCAGCAAAGCTTGTTGCCTTGAGAAGCATTATCCTTTCCAGGACTTTCCTGGCTTCCTTGTCATCCCCTGTCAGCTGCTGCAGCCGCTCTGTAGAGAAGCCTCCTTCTGTATCTATGAATACGACCTTTTTGTCTTTGTTCTCCTTTGCGGTTGCCGCGCTAACCGCGGCAATGAGGCAGCTCGTGGTCTTGCCAGAACCGGGAGGCCCGTAAAGGGCTGTTATTACGTCAGTTTCGTAGCCCCCTTCCAGCAGCCTGTCAAGGACATCACTCCCTGTTGGAACCTTCCCCATGCAGGAGGGCTGTTTCTTTGCATTATTTAAAGGTTTTAGTGGGTGGAGCGGGTTTGGAAACTGCGTACGAAATGTTTTTAAAGCAATTTCAAGCGCTTCATGACGGGAAGATGGTCGGGAATGCGCTGGAGGAGGTCAGGGCTGCTGAGAAGGAAGCAGACAGGATAATAGAGGATTCCAACCGCAAAAAAGAAGCCATAATAAGCGAGGCAAGGGCGAAGGTTGCCAGATTCTTGAAGGAAAAGGAGGATGACTTTGCTAAAAGGAAGGCCGAGTCCATGGAGCGCCTGAAGGAGAAGCTTGTCACTTCCAGGAGCAAGGTGCTTGGCGAAGGCTCGGACAAGCTGAAGTCGTTAAGGAAGTCTGCCGAAAGGGAAGTGGATGAGGCTGTCGAGCTTGTCGTTGAAGCGTTCGAGAGTGAGATTTCAAAGTTGTGAGTGCACATGTTTGCCACTGAACGGATGATGAAGGTAACGGTGATTGGGCCGCAGAGCGTCATGGACAAGGCCGTCAAGGAGCTCCACAGGCTCAGGGCAGTGCACATCACCGACCACCAGAAGGGCGAGCTGGACATAGGCAGCCCGTTCCAGAAAGCGGACAGGATTTCTGAGCTCCTTGTTGCCACAAGGGCAATCTCATCAGCGCTCGGGATTTCCGGGAAAAAGGAGCTTATGAACGGCTTCCGCGCTGTTGGCGTGAAAAACCTTGCTGAGCTCGAGAGGGCGATGAAAAAGCTCAGGGAAAAGGTCAATGGGCTCGTTACAGATGCAAAAGTTGCGGAGGATGAGCTTAAAAAAATCAGCCTGAAGGAAGCCCAGCTTGCTGACATCAAGAAGCTTGGGCTTGCGCCAAGTGCTTTTTCGGGTTACAAGTCATTATCCTGCTTTTTTGGGGCAGTGAAAGACGCCAATAAGCTCAGAGAGTCCCTCATAGCTGTTACTGATAAGTTCGAGCTTTTCTCAACAGAGGGAAAAAACAGTTATCTCATAGCTTTGTTTATCGAGGCAGCCAAAAAGAATGAGGCGGCTGATTTGCTTGCGAACCAGGGCTTTTCCGAGATTCAGCTCTCCGAGATTAAAGGAGTCAGCGGCTCTGTTGTTGTTGCGCTTGAGTCGGTTGCGAAGAGGAGAGAAAAGCTTCAAAGGCAGGTCGGGGCAAACGCCGCAGCCAGGGCGAGGCTGGCTGCCAAATGGCACGACTTTCTTCTTTTGAGCGAGCAGCTTATTTCAGCTGAGCTTGAGAAGGCCCAAGCGCCATTGAAGTTTGGGGTTACCAAAAACGCTTTTGTGCTCCAGGGCTGGGTTCCTGGGAGCGAGCTCGAAACGCTCGAGTCATGCCTGAGCAAAGTCACTGGTGAGAGGATTTTTGTGGAGGCCGAAACCCCCCACCACGGAGAGTCGGTGCCTGTGAAGCTCGATAATCCAAAGCCGGCAAAGCCGTTTGAGTTTTTCATGCGCCTTTATGCGCTGCCAAGGTATGATGAGATTGACCCCACGGTTTTCACTTTAATAACATTCCCGCTGTTCTTCGGCTTCATCCTTGGCGATGTCGGGTATGGCCTGGTCACTTTTTTCCTGCTGCTGTGGCTGAAGGAAAAAATGCCATCAACAGCAAAGCTCGTCAACGTGGTTGTTCCAGCGGCTGTTGCTTCGGTTGCCTTCGGCTTCCTGTTTGGGGAGGTGTTTGGGTTTGAGAGTGCTTTCGGCGTGGAGTTCCCAAGGCTGATAAGCAGGGTCCATCATATCAACACGATGCTTTTCGTAGCTGTCGCTGTTGGCCTGCTTCACATTAACCTGGGCTTTGTGCTCGGCTTCATCAACGAGCTTCGCCACAAGGGGCTTTTCAAGGCGTTCGCTGCCAAGCTTAGCTGGATTATCCTTCAGGTTGGGGTAGCGCTTTTTGCTTTGGCTGCGACGGGCACGGTTAATATTTCGGTGTACGTGGGAATCGCTGTTGCTGCTGCCTCAGTCATACTGATTTACATCGGTGAGTCACTGCGTGGCATGATTGAAATACCTGGCCTGCTCAGCAACGTGATGTCCTACGCTAGGCTTATGGCTGTCGGCCTTTCGTCAGTGAGCTTGGCGGTTGTCGTTAACGACTTGGCAAAGGAAGTTGCCCACACAGGCATGGTTGGTGTGGCTGCTTCAGTGCTTCTTTTGTTCATCGGCCACACCATGAACCTGGCATTGGGATTGCTTGGCAGCTTCCTGCAGAGCCTTAGGCTTCACTATGTTGAGTTTTTCACAAAGTTTTTTGAAGGAGGGGCCATTTCGTTCAAGCCGTTCGGCTCACGAGCACATGAGTAGCCATTAGTAATTAAACAAGAAATGAAAATCAGGAGGTACGAAAATGGTAGAAGCTGGATTGGTTGCTATCGGAGCAGGGCTTGCTATTGGCTTAAGCGCGATAGGTGCTGGCTTGGCAGAAAAGGACATCGGTGCGGCAGCTGTTGGCGCAATGGCGGAAAAGGAGGAGACGTTTGGCAAAGGCCTTATAATGACAGTCATTCCTGAAACGCTCGTCATCTTCGGCCTTGTTGTTGCAATACTGATAATGAACCTGGCAAAATAAGCCGGGCCGGTAAGGCAAATGGGTCTTGAGAAGGTAAAGGAGGAAATACTTGAAAAGGCAAGGAAGGATGCCTCGGAAGTAGTCGATGCTGCCAAGGCAGAAGCTAAGGCAATCATCCGGAATGCAGAGAAGCAGATGCAGGATTACCAGAAGCTGGTTGAGGAAGAAGAGGAGAGGACTGCTGATCTCATGAAAAGAAGGGAGGTTGCGTCTGCCGAGCTTGAGCTTCAGAAGAAGCTGCTTTCTGCGAAAAATGAGCTGATAGAAGGCGTCTTTGGGCAGGCAGGGAAAAAGCTCAGGCTTCGTAATGATAAAAGCAGGGAAGCTGACGTGAAGGCGCTGCTAAAAGCTGCATCAGGGGAAATGGACGTTGCAGCTGTGCAGTGCAACAGTAGGGATTCAAGGTTCCTGGAAGGCAGTGCCCTGAAGGTTGTGAAGAGCGATTCAATGCTTGGCGGGATAATTGCCGAAAGCCCTGATGGAAAGCTGAGGGTGGACTACAGCTATGAAACCCTGCTTGGGCAGGCAAGGGTAAAGGTGCTTGGCGATGTTGCAAGGAAGCTATTTGGCAAGTAGAAGAGGCGGGATTGCGCTTGGAAAATACCCTTACACCTATGCAAGGGTAAGCGTCATGCGCTCATTCCTGCTGGGAAAGGAAGATTACCATAAGCTGATGAAGATGAACGTGAACGAGATAGCAAGCCACCTTCAGAGTTCCCAGTACAGGAGGGAGATTGACGAGCTCGCAGTCAGGTTCAATGGTGTGCAGCTCATGGAGCTTGCCCTTAACAGGAACCTTGCCAACACTTGGGCAAAGCTGAAAAAAATATCGCCGCCAGGCCTGCGCGTTGTGATAGCCGCTTACCTGCTGAGGGTTGATGTCTGGAACGTCAAGACAATTGTAAGGGCAAAGTACACCAAAATGCCCTTTGACCAGCTTCAGCCGATGCTTCTGCCTGGCGGGTTCCTTAATGAGAAAAAGCTTGCTGACCTAGCGAAAAAAGAGTCTGTCGATGAGATTCTGAAGTCTTTAGGCTTCATTGACTACAGCCACTTTGCAAAGGCGCTTGAAAGCTTCAGGGAGACAAAGTCCCTTGCCGAGGTTGAGAACGCGCTTGACAGGTTTTATTATTCTGCAATGGAGGAGTTTGCAAACCGCCTTCCAAGTGAGGGCAGGCTTTTCAGGGGGTTTCTTGAGGCGGAGAGGGATGTTTCGGCGATTATGGCCGTGCTTCGCCTCAAGAGGGCAAATACCCCTGCCAAGGACGTTGAGCGCTACGTAACGGCTCCGGCAACTGCTAAGGCCCTGATTAAGAAAATGGTTGCTTCCCAATCGGCAGCTGAAGCTGCCAAGCTCCTTGAGCAGAGCCGCTTCAGGGCGTTTGTTGAGAATGGCGTGAAGGAATTCCTTGCCAGTGGCAGCCTGATAAGGCTTGAGCTTGACCTTTCGAGGCAGCTGCTTAAGCGCTCGGTGCTGCTGATTCACCAGCATCCCTTGACCGTTGACGTCATACTCGGCTACATGTTTGCGAAGGAGGTTGAGGTAAGGAACCTCAAGCTGCTGCTTAAGGCAAGGCAGCTCAGGATTGGCGACGAATTCGCAGAGCAGCAGCTGATAATGATCTGACTGGAAGCGTGGATAAAAATGGAGATTGCTGTTATCGGGAAGGAGGATTTTTGCCTGGGATTCAGCCTGGCTGGCGTAAGGAACATTTTTGAGACGGAAAACCCTGCTGAGGCGATTGGCAAGGTCTTTGATGACCAGGAGGTGGGCGTTGTTGTGGTTGACGAGTCGCTAATGGACAAGCTTGATGAGTTTGAAAAGGCAAAGCTTGAGGCGAGCGTCAGGCCTGTCTTCATGACGCTCTCGCTGAAGGAAGAGAGCGATGCGCTAAAGAAGATGATTAAGAAGTCTATTGGGGTGGAGCTGTGGTAGGAGTGGTGGTTTGAAATGGCCAAGACTGGGAAAATATACCGCGTTGCAGGGCCTGTCGTTGTTGCCGAGATTGAGGCAAGCATGTATGATGTTTGCAAAGTTGGCAGGGAGAAGCTTCTTGGCGAGGTAATCCAGATCAATGGAGGAAGGTGCACCATTCAGGTTTACGAGGACACCACAGGCATAAGGCCTGGCGAGGATGTTGAGAACACAGGGCAGCCCCTTGCTGTTGAGCTTGGGCCTGGGCTCCTGTCATCAATCTACGACGGCATTCAAAGGCCTCTGCACGTTCTTAGGGGATTGACTGGCGACTTCATAGGAAGGGGAGCGACAGCCCCGGGCCTTGACAGGAAGAGGAAGTGGGACTTCAAGGCAGCCGTGAAAGCAGGCGCAACTATCAAAGGAGGCGATGTCCTCGGCACGGTAAAGGAAAGCGATGCCGTCGTTCATAAGATTCTTACCCCTCCAAACGTCAGCGGAAAAGTTGTTGGAATTTCAGACGGCAGCTACACTGTCAGCGAAGCAATAGGCAAGCTCGACGACGGCACTGAGCTCAGGCTGATGCACGTCTGGCCTGTAAGGAAGCCAAGGCCTGTTAGGGAAAAGCTTTTGCCTGATGTGCCGCTCATAACAGGGCAGCGCATATTTGATTCACTATTTCCACTAGCTAAAGGAGGCGTGGCTGCAATCCCTGGGCCTTTCGGGAGCGGAAAAACAGTAGCACAACAAAGCCTTGCAAAATGGTGCGATGCTGACATAATTGTTTACGTTGGCTGCGGCGAAAGAGGTAATGAAATGACTGAAGTGCT
>CAZBFZ010000020.1:0-2482 GCA_964491245.1 uncultured Methanosarcinales archaeon | reverse complement strand
TCAACAAGGCTGTCTGAGTTTTACGAGAGGGCAGGCAGGGCTACTACGCTGATGGGCTCGGAGGGCTCGGTCAGCGTCATAGGCGCAGTCTCGCCTCCAGGAGGGGATTTCTCAGAGCCCGTTACCCAGGGAACATTGAGGGTTATCAAGACGTTCTGGGCTTTGGATGCGAAACTCGCCCAGAGAAAGCACTTCCCGGCAATAAACTGGCTCACGTCCTACTCGCTTTACCTTGACTCGCTGGCAGAGTGGTATGGGAAGAAGGTCGCCCCTGACTGGATGGAGCACATTGGCAGAACCAGAACTATCCTGCAGGAGGAGGAAAAGCTCATGGAAATCGTGCAGCTTGTCGGCTCTGACACCCTTCCGGAAAAGGAGCAGGTTACGCTGCTTGTTGCGAGAATGTTCCGTGAATTTCTTCTGCAGCAAAACGCCTTCCACCCTGTTGACACCTACAGCGAGCCTAGGAAGACCTACCTTATCATGAAGACCATCCTGCGCTTTGCAGACCTGGCAAAGACAGCGCTCGACTCTGGCGTAAGAGCCCAGAAAATCGTTGTGATAAAGTCAAAGGATAGGATAGCTGATGTGAAGTTCGAGAAGGGCTACGAGGATTTCCTTTCGGAAGTCAACAAGGAAATCGAAAGGGAATTCGCGCAGCTTAAGTGAATGGTGATTGCCAATGAAGGAATACAAGACGATAACGAGGGTCGCTGGCCCGCTGATTTTCGTTGAGAAGACCGAGCCTGTTGGCTACGGCGAGCTTGTGAAAATCAGCCTGCCCTCTGGCGAGGTTAAGAGCGGCCAGGTTCTCGACACGAGCAGCGATATTGTCGTTGTGCAGGTATTTGAAGGCACATCAGGGATCGACCTTAACACCAGGGTAAAGTTTCTCGGCGAAACGATAAAGCTGCCCGTCTCTGACGAGATGCTGGGGAGGATCCTAAACGGCGCAGGGAAGCCGATTGACTCTGGCCCTGAGATTGTGCCTGATGAGCTGATGGACATAACTGGGGCTGCCATTAACCCTTACGCCAGGGCCAATCCGTCTGACTTCATCCAGACGGGGATTTCCACGATTGACGGCACGAATACGCTTGTCCGTGGCCAAAAACTGCCGCTTTTTTCCGGCTCAGGCCTTCCCCACAACGAAATTGCACTCCAGATTGCCAGGCAAGCCAAAGTGAGAGGCAGCAGTGAGGGCTTTGCCATTGTTTTTGCCGCGATGGGCATAACAAATGAGGAGGCGCAGCGCTTTATCTCTGAGTTTGAGGAAACCGGGGCGTTGAAGAGGGCTGTTGTTTTCCTTAACCTTGCTGATGACCCTGCTGTTGAGAGAATCATCACGCCAAGGATGGCCCTGACAGCTGCTGAGTACCTTGCTTTCAGGAAGGGGATGCACGTCCTTGTTATTCTCACCGACATGACGAACTACTGTGAATCGCTGAGGGAAATCGGCGCAGCAAGGTCTGAAATTCCTGGAAGGAGGGGCTATCCGGGTTATATGTATACTGATCTCGCCATGCTTTATGAGAGAGCTGGGATTATTAAGGGCAAAAAGGGCAGCATAACACAGCTGCCGATACTGACAATGGTTGGCGATGACATAACCCATCCAATCCCTGACCTTACCGGCTACATTACCGAGGGCCAGATCGTCATAAGCAGGGAACTCCACAGCAGGAACGTCTACCCGCCTGTTGACGTGCTTCCATCATTGAGCAGGCTCATGAACCTTGGCATAGGCAATGGCAAGACAAGGGAGGACCACAAGCAGGTGTCTGACCAGCTGTACGCGTTTTATGCTGAAGGCAAGGACCTTCGCGGCCTGGTTGCGATAGTTGGCGAGGAATCGCTTTCTGAGAGGGAACGGCGCATTCTTAAGTTCGCTGCTGATTTTGAGGCGAGGTTTGTCAAGCAGGGCAGGAACGAAGACCGAGACATTGAACGAACTTTGGATATAGGCTGGCAGCTCCTGTCGCAAATCCCGGAAAACGAATTGACGAGGATAAGCCCTGAGCTGAGGAAGAAGCACTATGGCAAGCATTAACGTCAAGCCGACAAGGTCTGAACTGCTGCTCCTCAAGAAGAAGATAAAGCTTGCACGAACCGGTTATAACCTGCTGAAAAAGAAGAGGGACGGCCTCATTCTTGAATTCTTTAACGTGCTGAAGCAGGCAAAGGACGCCAAGAAGGACCTTGTTGCCTCATACGGCACTGCCCTTCAGAAGGTAAACATCGCCAGGGCTATTGATGGCGACCTTGCAATAAAGTCCATTTCGCTGGCGCTTAAAAGCCTGCCAATAGTTGAAGTCGCAACCAGAAACATCATGGGAGTCAAAGTGCCCAAAATCAGCTTTCCCGAGTTCAGGAAAAGCATTTTCGAAAGGGGCTACGGCGTAACCTCAGCCACGTCAAAGATAGACGAGGCGGCAATGGCGTATGAAATAGTCGTTGAAAAGGTCGTGGCAACAGCAGAGGT
>CAZBFZ010000019.1:0-10048 GCA_964491245.1 uncultured Methanosarcinales archaeon | reverse complement strand
TATTGAGTCCTTATCAGATTCAACTATACAGATGGCTTACGGAACCATTTCAAAATATTTGCTGCACCCAGAAGACTACGGGTTTAAGACGGACAAGCTGAACGGCGAGTTTTTCGATTATGTTTATTTGGGAAAAGGGAACGCCACCGCAGTTGAAAAATCAACCGGAATACCGAAGAAGATGATAGAAACGATGAAAAGGGATTTCGAATACTGGTATCCATTTGACTTCAGGAACTCTGCAAAGGACCTAGTGCAAAATCACCTCGCGTTCTGCATGTTCAACCACGTCGCGCTGTTCCCAAAGAAGCATTGGCCGAGAGCGTTCGTTGTCAACGGCAGGATAATGGTCAACAACGAAAAGATGTCAAAGTCGAAGGGAAACTTCTTTACAATGAGAGAACTTTATACAAAGCACGGCCCTGATATCGTAAGGATGGCAGCGGCTTATGCAGGAGAAGGGGTTGACGACGCAAATTACGACATGGAATTTCTGGAAACGGCAAAGTACTCGCTGATGGACATGACAAGGCATCTTAAAGCTTACCTCAAAAGGACAAACAACAAGCCAAACAAGAGGCTTATTAATTTGTTTTCGGAATCGCTGCTTAAGATGCTTACTCCTGTAACGCCGCACTTCTGCGAGGAGGCCTGGGAAACGATAGGCGGCAAAGGGTTTGTTTCGCTTCAGTTGTGGCCAGAATACGAAGAAGAGAAAATAGACAAAGAAGCGGAAGCTGTGGAGCAGCTAGTGCACGACACCCTGTCCGACTTTGAAACGGTGCTGAAGCTGGCGAATATAGAAAAGCCAAAAGAAGTTGTGCTGGTTGTTGCGCCAGCATGGAAATACGAGCTTGTAAAGATACTGAAAGATGAGCTGAAGAAAACAAGAGACCAACGAGCTCTCATAAATACCTGCCTCGCTGAGAAGGATTTGAAGCCTCACGGGCAGGACGTTGCAAAGATAATCCAGATGGCGCTCAAGGACGCCAGCAAGCTTCCTGAAACAACAATTACACCAGAGAAAGAGCTCGAGGCGTATGCTGCCATGAAAGAAACAATAGAAAATGAGTATAGCGCAAAGGTTAAGGTAGAAGAAGCTGACATGTCAAAAGAGCAAAAGGCAAAGCAGGCAATGCCAGGCAAACCTGCGATAATAGTGAGATAGGGAAAATGAAAAAAGTGAAGAAAGCGCTTGTTGTGTACTACACGAGGAACTACGGCACCCTTGGCGTGGTAAAAAAGGCACTGCAGAAAAACAAAGTGGCTGCTTCCTACGTGAAGAGGGAAAACGAGGCAGCAATTCAAAGAGGAGTGAGGAATGCTGATGCCGTCATTGTTGTAGGAGGGGATGGAACGCTCCTAAGGGCATCCCACTTCATAGAGGAAACGCCTGTTCTTCACGTCAGCTCTCACACAGGAAAGAACGAGGCGTTCTTTGCACGAGCCACAAGAAAGGATGTCGGCAGGAAAATCATGCTGCTAACGAAGGGAAAGTACAAAATCGCCAGGCTGCTGCGATTGGAAGCTGTACTTAACGGGAAGAAACTGCCGTTCAAGGCGCTCAATGAGGTTTATGCAGGAAGCAAAGAGCCATACCACGTAGCCAGGTACGTGCTCCAGATTGGCAAGAGGCAAGAAGAGCAGAAAAGCTCGGGGGTTCTTATAGCTACGCCAGCAGGGAGTTATGCGTGGGTGAGAAGCGCTGGGGGAAGAACATTGCCGTTGACAGCAAAGAAGATTGAGTATGTTGTGAGGGAGCCTTATGTTGGACGGCTTACAAAGCCGAAGATGACAAAAGGAGTGCTCAACAGCAGCCAGAGCATAACAGTAATTTCAAACATATGGGAAAAGCACAATGGAGTTGTGGTCATAGATTCCCATAAGAAAGAGTTCGGGTTCAACAATGGGGACAGGCTTGTTGTCAGAGCTTCAAAGCAGCCGCTCAACCTGACGTGCCTGTGAGGCTGGCGTTATTATTTCCGTACTCTTGGAGTCTTTTCAATATCTCATCAAGTATTCTTTGGCGCGTTTCAGGCGGTCGCGGTGTAGACGGAGTTTGCGCCTGTAGGTGAGCAAGTTTCTCTAACAAACCAAGTGTTGTCCCCCACTCATCTACAAAAAGCCAAGGATATCTTCGAGGAAGATTTTGCATAATAGATTCAGGCTTCATGCCAAGAATTCCGGCAGTGACATTTATGTCGTTGACAACAACCAAGGGGTTTTGCAAGACGCTCACGTATTCAATTTCCGGGCCGTCTGCAGGGGCTTTTAAAACCTTAAAAGTATGCCCCGGATACTGAAACTTCAATGCCAGGGCTGTTTTGTCCTCCTGAGGTATGATTATTGAACCTAGAAGCGGCGGCGCATGTTCTGTTTCGGGCGTATAGCCAACAATCATAACTTCTGGCAATGAATCAAAGCCGAACCTGAAATCTTTAACAGGAAGCTGCATTAAAACGTGCTTTTGCTCTTGCAGTGTGTTGTACAAAGCCACAGCAATGTCCTCTGTGAGCCTTTGAAATTCAAGGAACTTTTGTGAAAGCGTTGAGCCATCAGGCTGCCCACGCATGCGCAACGAATAAAGGCAGCGCCCGTATGGCATCTTAATCAGACGTGCTTCAGAATAAGCCATAAAAGGATTTTTAGGGTCAAAAGGCGCGCCAGAAGCCGAAACGTACCCCACACTATGAGAGGTAGTCGCAATTCTTTGAATTTCGGAGAGCTGCCCTTCAACTAAGTTTTCAAGCCGGACTGATAAGGGATTCATTTACAGGACAATGGGTTGAGCAAATGCTTAAAAATGTTGTTTAAAAAAAAAGCGGGAGACGCGCCTGAAAGTTGGTAAGGCTTGAACCTTTCGGTTTGCTCCGCCATCGCTCCTCTCCGCTACCCTCCAAGCGCAAACACTTACGATTCGTGCTGCTTCCTTCCGGACCTGACACTTTGACCATAAATGCTAACCCTGCAGGACAGAGACTCAACACTTTAGCCAAGGCCTCCAGGCCAATCCTAAACCGCTCCTCAGGCTTCGGTTCACCCGTAAAGCCCGTATGGTGCAACAGCGCAGGGCTGGCGCGCCAACCTAGTCTCCCAACGAGAGTAATGCGAAAGGGGTTTTAAAGGTTTCTGATGCTAGGCAGAAGAAAAGCGTTGAATGTAAGCATCTGTTAAAGGAGATTTTACAAGTCTTAAAAATAGACGGTATCCAAAAATAGACTCTAAAAAAGGGACAGATCTTTTTTCAATAGTAGCTATGCCTAAGTCTACTAAGGTTTGGGTCGTATTATAATGGTCTCTCTCGTGTTCTTCAACAACACCGAATAATTTACTAGTAAGGACCGAATTTGTGCCGCCTACAGAATATAACATCGCTTTTCCTTTTTCTTGGGCTTCAAGAGCAAGTCTTTTGGCGTGTTCAGAAATATTTCCTATGTTCTCATCTACAACGTCTCTCAAACCTCTGTCGGGTAAAGTGCCCATAGTCAGAAGAGTATTTGACTGGAATATAAAAAGTTTTTTGCCTAGAAAAGCGTAACAACCGCATACCCAACAAAACACCCAACCGTGATGAAAGGCATGGCAGGGTAGAACCTGCCTTTCTTACCTATTATGATGAGAATGAGAAGCGCGATGGCTGCAAAGGCTGGGATAATCAGCGTTTTGTAGAAGCCGAACGTGGCAAGCGCTGTTCCGGCAAACAAGAGCGGGAAGCCGATGTCACCCCCTCCAACAACAGCGTAGTCTCCAGAATCAGCGTATTTGCCTTCTTTTGGCAGCTGCAAAGGTTTGGCTGGTTTAGCTGCGGCGGCTGCTGGTTTAATTGAGGAGACTGCAGACTTCAATGAAAGCTGTTTGGGGACAAACAGGCCCGCAAAAATCTTGTTTGAAGTTTGGAATTTTGCAAGAGTAATCATGTGCTTAAGATGAAAAACAGCTATGAAATCGTATGCCGCGATAAGAATGAGCAGAATTGCAGCTGATTTTACGTTCATTACAGGAACAAATATGGCTGCAAGGCCGCCGTAGATGAAAAGCTCAGCCAAATTGTGGGCGAGGATGTTGGGCTTGAAAACGCGAAAAAGGGCAATAGCGACAGACAAAATTCCTGCTGCGGCTTTTGGCAAAAAAGCGGCAAAGGAGACTGTTAAAGTAATAACTAGCGCAAGCGCGTACCACAGCTTCCAAAGTGCGAGCTTTTTGAACCTGATTATCAGCAAAAGCAGGACAGTGCCGATGATGACGGCTGCGCCGATGAAAACGTATGAGATATCGGGGGCAAAATTAGGTCTTTCAACTCCGTAAGGCAGGTTCTGGTAAACTGCAACTGGCTTGCCGGCTTCCCTAGACGCCTTTTCGCTGGCTGAAACATCAACGTAAGAGTTTACTACGAACAAGCCAACCACCTGGGCTGCGAGAAATATGATTAGGAGAACGGCAGAAACTTGCCAGGAGTGCTTCATGCTTTTGAAGGGAAAAACCTTATATAAAAATGTATCCTGCTGATGTTTGTGAACGTTGCACATTCTGTAACGGTAAGGGTATTCTGCGGGCAGGAAGAAAAAGAAAACGAGGTGCTTAACGGGTTAAAGTCGCTTCTTCCTTTCGATCTGGCAAAGGAGAAGATATTGATACGGAGGCAGAATGCGCTTGGATTCAGCGACAGGAAAATCACGATATTTGAGGCTACGCTGGCTAAGAACAGGCATGTGAAGGCGTTCCTTGATAATCTGCTGGGGAAAATTTCTGCGCCTGACAAGCAGATGTTGCTGCGGCAGCTTGATTCGAGGGTAGATGGCGATGCGAACTTCTTTGTAAGATTTGAAAAGGAGACTCTTGCAAAGCACAACGAACTGCTGGTAACAGATGGCGGCAACTGCTACCACGTTAAGGTAAAGATGGCTGCTTTCCCGAGCAACAAGGAAAACGCTATAAAGGTGGTGAAGGGACTGCTTTCAGAGTAAAAACCAAAAACAATATATTCAGGCACTAAATCTGCCTCTGCATTGATTGGGGTGTTTCTGTGGCTGACGCAGCAACTGTGGCTAAACTAAAGGAAAAGGCAAAACAGCTGAGGATTGACAGCGTAAAGCTCGTCTACCAAGCCGGCTCAGGGCACCCAGGGGGAAGCCTTTCTGCGGCAGACATAATGACCGCGCTGTTCTACCACCACATGAAGTACGACCCGAAAAGGCCTGACTGGCCAGACAGGGACAGGTTCATACTAAGTAAAGGGCACTGCACGCCGCTGCTTTACTCTGTTTTTTCTGATGTTGGATACTTCCCTAAAGAAGAGCTTGCCACTTACAGAAGGCTGGGAAGGCTTACCGGGCACCCAAACCCGAAGCTGCCTGGGGTTGAGATAGCAACCGGCTCGCTTGGGCAGGGGCTCTCGGTTGGGCATGGAATGGCACTGGCAGGCAAGCTTGACAAGAAGGATTACTATGTTTACGTGCTGCTTGGCGATGGGGAGCTGAATGAGGGTCAGGTGTGGGAAGCGGCAATGAGCGCAGCACAGTACAAGTCAGACCACCTCATTGCGATTGTGGATAACAATAAAGTTGCCCAGGATAACTTGACTGCAACGCTGAAAAATGTAGAGCCGGTAGACAAAAAGTTTGAAGCCTTTGGATGGCGCACAATAAGGATTGACGGTCACAACATAGCCGCCATCATGGACGCCTTAGCCGCTGCCAAAAATGTGAAAGGAAAACCAACCGTGATTGTTGCCGACACGATAAAAGGAAAAGGCGTTTCTTACATGGAAGGCAAGCCGGACTGGCACGGCAAGGCGCCAAACGAGGAATTGTTCAGGAAGGCAATGGAAGAACTGGAAAAAGGTGGCTAAAATGGGAGGAAATGCAACGACACCTGCAATGGCCGCAACGAGGGACGGCTACGGAAACGCGCTGCTGAAAATCGGCAGCGACACAAACATAGTAGTTCTTGATGCCGGAGTGTCAGATTCCACCAGAACGAATAAGTTTGCCGAGAAGTGGCCTGAAAGGTTCTTCAACATGGGAATAAGCGAGGGGGACATGGTCTGCACGGCGGCAGGACTGGCGAAGTGCGGCAAAACCGCTTTTGCAACCAGCTTCATATGCTTCCTTCTCGGAAGGTCAATGGACCAGATACTCGTTTCAGTAGCTTACTCTGACAGCAACGTGAAAATAATCGGAACGCATGCCGGAGTAGCCATTGGTGAGGACGGGCCCACTGCACAGGCAATTGGGGATGTGGCTTACATGAGGGCTGTGCCAAACTTCATCGTTATTTGCCCTGCTGATGCTGTTGAAGCAGAAAAGGCAATCATGGAGATTGCCAAACGAAAAGGGCCTGCTTATGTCAGGCTGGGAAGGGGCAATGTCAGGACAATTTACGACGACAGCTACAAATTTGAAATAGGGAAGGCGTCTGTTGTTGCACAGGGAAACGACGCCGCAATAATCGCGTCAGGAATAATGGTACAGGAGTCTATGGCGGCTTCTGAGATTTTGAAGAAGGAGGGCATAAATGTTCGTGTTGTGAATATGTCGACGATAAAGCCGATAGATACGGCTGCCATTGTTGCTGCCGCAAAAACGGGCGTTATAGTGACTGCCGAGGACCACAACATCTATGGCGGATTGGGAAGCGCTGTTGCTGAAGTGATAGCTGAGGAAGGGCTGGATGTTTCTTTTGCCATGGTTGGCGTGAAAGACAGGTTTGCAGAGTCAGACAGCCAAAAGGTGCTGTTCAGGAAGTATGACTTGGATGCGGAAGCGATAGTGGCAACAGTGAAAAAAGCTGTTGTTGCTAAGGGCTGATTTGCACCTATCCAAAACTATATAAGCAAGCTTGTTCTACCCTGTGATTATGGATTCAACTGCGACGATGAGTGGTGGTTTCATTTGGGCAAAGGAAGTCGGTTTCTAAGGTAGTTGCAGCACTAAAGGGTTCGATTAACGGCGTTTCGCAAAAAGACATAGTTACAGCCACGGGGCTTTCTGAGAGAAGCGTGAAGGCTGCACTAAAGCATCTTGAGTTATCAGGAGCAATATTTGCTGCTTCAGTGATTTCTGATTTAAGGCGAAAAGTATTCTACATTGGAGGGCTGAAAAATGGAGACAAATGATGACAACTCGGATTATTTGGTAAAAAGACAGAACGGTGATTGCCTTTGGCTACTTGATAGCCGAAACAACTGCACCGCTAAAGAATAAGCACACTTTTATGGGAATAGAAGCACACCGAAAAACTCCGATTGAAGTTGCGGCGATTGCCCTTATTGGTGGATGCGTTGGAAGACATACACTTCTTATTGTTGACAGCTTCCAGGAAATGGCGAAAGTTAAGCCGGATTATGTTAAAGATGGGAAAAAAGCGCTAAATGCAAAACTTGAGGCGCTTCAGCAGGCTTTTGGGTTTGAAGTAAACCATCTTGAATCCTCTTCTTTTGCACAAACTGCCTGCTATGATGCAATTTATAATGATGTTTCAAGGCAAATAGTTGGTTCACCGTTGGAAACGGAACTTAGAAAAGCCCTGCCTGAAGGCGTTACTGACTTGAAATACGCGCTGCACGAGGTAGCAACGACAAGGTTTATGCAGCTTGAGTATGGTGTTGAGATAAAAGTTGGCCAGATACGGGAAAAGCTATACGATGCAGTTATTTCCGCTGTAACTGGCATGGACTTTGCTTATTTGTTCCCTTTCTTTGCATTTGGGACAGGAGAAATTGTTAAGACTCCGTACAGCCCTGATTCAGGCACCAAGAACGGTGGAAAAAGAATAATGCTAGGAGACGGGCCTGAAAGAGTTGCTGAAGTTATCAAGCAGGGGCCGCTCGGTGCGCAAATTGCTTTGACGAGGTTAGGATTTGCAGCCACAGCTTTGCAGGGTTCGCGCATAGCATTATCGGAGAAATACCCACAACCAGAAAACTGCTTAAACAGCGTAGAAGCCTTGGTTGAACAAGTCGAAGTTACAAGATTAAGAAGAATGTTTGGAAAATACAGATACCTTGGCTGAATCAGCAATATTTAAAAACACAAAGAAATGAGGTTGAGGTAATGACAAAAATCATAGATCCTTGGGGCTCTGTCCTCGTTGAGGACTATGCGAAGCTGATAAAGGACTTTGGCTTGGAGCAATTCTCACAGTACTTGGAGCTTTTTCCTAACCCCAACGGGCTGATGAGAAGAGGAGCAGTGTTTGCCGGAGTTGATGTTAAAAGGATAGCTGATGCCATAAGGAAAAAGGAAGACTACTACGTTCTGTCAGGGATAATGCCCTCTGCAGAAAAAATACACCTCGGCACTAAGATGGTCATAGAGGATATAAGATATTTCCAGGACCATGGTGCCGAAACTTATGTTCTGGTTGCAGACCTTGAGGCGGCAGCTGCAAGGGGCGTGACCCTCGAAGAAGGCAAGAAGAGGGCTCTTGAGTTTTATATTCCTGCATACATTGCCTTAGGCCTGGACCCATCAGAGAATAAGGAAGTGATGCATTTGGCATATGAGTTCGCCAAAAAGATTACGGCAAACGAGTTTGAAGCTATTTATGGCAGCAATGACCCAGGCAAGATGTTCAGCGCACTGACGCAGGTCGGGGACATACTATACCCTCAGCTGAAGAAAAGAAGGCCTGGAGTAATTCCCGTAGGCATTGACCAATCGCCGCACATAAGGCTGACAAGGGACATAGTTGCAAGGACAAAAACAAAATACGGCTTTGTGCCGCCCTCAAGCATCTACAACAAATACACTCCAGCCCTGAACGGGAAGCTGAAGATGTCAAAATCAGAGCCTGAAAGCTGCATCGAGCTGCCTGAAGATGCGAAAAGCGTATGCAAGAAGATAAAAAATGCCGTGACTGGCGGCAGGGACACTCTTGAGGAACACAGGAGATTGGGCGCTATCATAGAGAAGGACATGGTGTTTGAGCTTCTGAAGCAGCACCTCATTGATGATGACAGGGAACTGCAGAAGATACACGACAACTACAAATCAGGCAAAATGACAAGCGGGGAGCTGAAGCAGATTGCCTGCGACAAGATGACAAAGTTCCTTGAGGACTTCTCTGCCAAACTGGAAAAAGCAAGGCAGAATATTGACAAGCTAAAGTTTGTTTCTTTCAACTAATCATGCTGATTTCGGCAGGTTTTTATACAAATGGCTGATTTCTGTAATTTTGGAAGAAAATGGCAGAACTTATCATAACAGAAAAACCGAAGGCAGCGCAAAGGATAGCTGAAGCTCTGGCCGAAGGGAAAGCAATAAAGAAAGGCGCCAAAGGAGTTTCATATTACGAGATAACCCGCGGCAACAAGGACATCATCGTAGGATGCGCAGTGGGCCACCTTTTTGGATTGGCTGAAAAGGAGAAGAAAAGGGGCATGAGGTTCCCCGTCTTTGACGTTGAGTGGAAGCCCACTTTTGAAACGACAAAGTCTTCTGCTTTCTCAAAAAAATACTACGATATGCTGCAATCACTGGCAAAAAAAGTTGACTCCTTTGTGATTTCGACTGATCTTGATGTCGAGGGAGAGGTCATTGGACTAAACATACTGCGCTTCATCTGCAAGCAGAAAGACGCTAAGAGGATGAAGTTCTCAACGCTGACAAAGGACGACCTTGTTGAAGCGTATGAGAAAATTTCCCCACACATTGAGTGGGGCATGGCACATGCAGGCGAGACAAGGCACGAGCTTGACTGGTACTGGGGCATCAACCTATCAAGGGCATTAACAAGCTCAATAAAAAAGGCAGGGCTGTTCAAGATACTGAGCATAGGAAGGGTGCAGGGGCCGGCACTACAAATTATAGTGCAGAGAGAGAAGGAAATTTCGGTGTTTAAGCCGCAGCCATTCTGGCAGCTGCTATTACAGGGAAAAGTCAAGAACGGCGAGCTGGCTGCGCTGCAAGAAAAAGACAAGTTCTGGGCCAAAAAAGAAGCTGATGCGGTTTATGCTAAGACAAAGGGAAAGAATGGGACGGTTGCTGAAGTCAAACGGGATGAGTTCCAGCAGCAACCACCATTTCCGTTTGACCTCACTACCTTGCAG
>CAZBFZ010000018.1:8401-10291 GCA_964491245.1 uncultured Methanosarcinales archaeon | reverse complement strand
TACTATTCTTACTGGTGCTAATGGTAAGAATACTTTATAAGCCTTTCCTTTTTTTCCCAGCTGGCGATGGTTACGGTAATCCTGGCTAGAATAAAGATTGCCTGAAAGCTGACTGCGACCTCAACGGGGGCTGTGAGACAAACCTTAACACTGAAGTGAATAATTGCGGAACGTGCGGAAAAAAGTGCGCGAGTGGTTATAGCTGCCAAAGTGGGGGTTGCATACCACCACCAGACCCGTGTAAGGATAACGACGGCGATGGTTATTGGGCTATTGCTTCTGATTGTAAAAAAGGCACCGACTGTAACGACAACAACGCCAACGTTTATCCCGGCTCTTGCAGCAGCGCTGCTGTGACGTGGACTGCGTGCGGGACTTCGACGACTGGCGGCTGCAACACTGGAACGTGCACGAGGGCTCTGCCTTCCGGGTGCGGTGATGTGTGCGGCGATGGCACAGTGAACGACCCTGAGGAGTGCGGGGCGGGTTATGATGCCTAAACGTTCTTTTTGATTCCAAACAGCTGGAAAGCCGTGGCTAATGATTCCTTGTAGTCCTCTAAAGTCATGCTTGACTTTACGCCTCTTCTGACCAGCTCTTCCATCATCTCGCCAACGTATAAGCCAGCCCTGCGCGCAGCTTCGCTTAATGATACCTTGTTTTCTTTGTATAGGCGTACGGCTTCTTCTATTTTGGAATTCTTTATAGCCTCTTCCAGGAGTTTTCTCAGTACGGTTGTTCTGTCTGTTTTCTCGCTTTTGGCTTTGTTATCGAGGTCCTTCAATACTTCTTTAGGCAGCCTCACTGTTGTTAAAACGGTTTTCATTTTTCCTCACCTTCAGCTTCTTCCAAAGTCTTGTAAGCATTTGCCATAACTTCATCGCCAAACCACCCTTCCTTCTTCAGGACATCCAGGCAGATTTTAGCCTTATCATAACTTATAATGCTTTTCAGGTAAAGCATAAGGGGAAAGTCAAGTGACGACAAAACGCTTAGCCCAAGTATTTTACCCACGCCTCGGGCTTTGTTGTCGTCAGTCACTACTGGAATCTGCTTGGCAGCAGCCGAGGCAATTGCTGCGGCCTCTCCTAAGTCAAGATTAAAATCTTTTTGCAATTTATTGGCCAAGTTAGCGTCGTTCTGCAGCACTTTTATTTTGCCTTCCTTCATCAGTTCCTGCGCAAGCAGCGCATCTTTTCTGCCCTTTTCCAAGCCCTTCAGTACTTCATTCTTCACGTCCTTAGGGATATTAACCCCTGTTAGCGAGCAGGCTTCCCTGAGTATTCCGGCTTTACCAAGCAGGATAATGGCGCTCGAATCAAATACAAGCCCTATCATGTATTCTTACATATTCTTTTGTATTCTTAAATCTTTCGGTTTTTCCCCACTTCTTGCCGTATTACAGATTCTGACTGCAACGGTAACGGAGGCTGCGAAACAAACCTCGCATCTGACGTAAATAATTGTGGGAGCTGTGGAAACGCGTGCGCTGACGGGTGAGGCTGGCGGGTGGAGCTGACTCTTCACTTTCTATCAATTAGCCGCCTTGCCCTCATACCTTTCCTGTAAGAATTTAGTCATTTGTGGCTGCAGCTCTTCAGGAGTGTTAGCCAATACCATGCCGAAAAACGCTTCTTTTCCTGTAAATCTTTGACTTGATTGCGTGTTTATTTCCTTAATTATTAATGACATGTTTTGTGAACCTACCATTGTCAAAATATCTTCAAGCAACAACTCGCCAAGGCCCGTCACAACGGACGGGTGTAATTGTTGGTTGGCAAGGTCAGAGTACGTGCCGTCATACTTGCTTATTGGAGGGATTTCCCCTCCAAATCTGTTTTTTACATTAAGCTCTAAATTTGCGCGGTAGCCTGTAAACGGCTCTTCCAG
>CAZBFZ010000018.1:1520-8301 GCA_964491245.1 uncultured Methanosarcinales archaeon | reverse complement strand
AAAGCTTCTTAGCCTGCTTAACTCTGAACTGATGGCGGCTTCTAGCATGATTTTCTCTTGGCGTTGCGTATTTGCTTCTGTCGCGTCTGTGCTTTTTGTTGTTACTGTTGGCGCTGGTCTTGCTTGTTCCTGTCTGAATACGCTTAAAGGGTTGGGGAAATAACCTGCTGCTGCTCCGCTTACGTATATTATTGCTGCTGCTGCTAAAGTGATGGGGACATAAGCCCACTTTGGAACGTGCCAACCTTCTTTATGAGCATCGAGTTTATCCTCAACTGATTTTTTGTCTTCCGCCATTTAAATCACCTAGAATAACAAAAAGTTATGGCTGAGCGGTTTGAGTGCCATAAACTCTTTCGTTAATGAACTTATTCATTTGAGGTTGTAAGTTAGACGGCGTATACTTTAGCACTATCCCAACAAACGATTGCGTGTCTATAAACTTTTTTGGTGGGCTGGCATTCACTTCACGAATAACCTGCAACATATTATCTTGACCTATTTGTGCAAGGATATCTTGTAATAAAAACTCCCCAAGATCTCCTGCAACTCCGATATTTCCTTTAAAGTTTCCATACGGACCATCCTGCTCGCTTATGGGTGGAATAGTTCCTCTGCTGTTTTTTACATTAAGCTCTAAATTTGCGCGGTAGCCTGTAAACGGCTCTTCCAGTGTAGGCGGCCCGTTTTTCGTTCGTAAAGCGTGATAGGCTGTAAAGTTTGCCTTTCCTTCAGCAAGCCAAACAGGCAGATTGAGCGAATCACTTAAGACATGATCGAATTCGTGAGCTATATTTTCTTCCAAAGCTTTTTGTTCTGTCGTGACCTCATACCTTCTCACAACTTGTTTGTCGACTTCTGGGTACCACGTTATTACTCCGCCTAGCGTAGCTATGTTTTCGAGCCCTCCGCCTTTCTTTGGTTGGCTGTAAACAACAAGTGTACGTTCTTCATATTTTAGCCCAGTAAACCCTTCAACTTTTGGAACGATACGCTGCAGCGCATCAAAATAGTAAGGTGCTCTTGTCGAGTCGCTTGCTAGAACAACAATTTCCAAGTTCCTGTCACCAACATTAATTGTTGAACTTCTATAAGATCCTGTCTGCAAAATTGTTTTCAGATCCTCAATGCGTTCTGGAATGTTGCGTAGAGCCAACATCTCTGCCGCTGGTCCGATTGTGTTAATCATACTTGCTTCGGTTGCGCTGTAACCATCTTGTCCAAGTGTGGTTTCTATTGTGTTTACTAACGCGGCCATCTGAGGGATTTCAGGATACCTTCTTAACCTATCAAGTTCTGAATATACCATGTTTAGAATGTCTGCTTGCCGCTTATCAGGCTGAGCCTGTCTATCTTGTTTCGTTTCACCTGCCGATGGACTGCTTACTATAGGCACAGGCCTGAAATGTCTGATAATCTCTGAGGGGTTTGGGAGTACGTTAGTTACAGTTCCGGTTGCGTATAATAGTGCTGCCGCGGCTAAAGTGATGGGGACATAAGCCCACTTTGGGAAGCTGCTGTGCCGTATGGTGATTGTTCCTCCGCCTGAGTCTCCTCCGTGAGCACCACGCCTGTCTGTGCTGAAGGTGTTTTGTGCGGCGGACCGCACTGTGCCGGGAGGTATCTGCGGTTGTGGTGAAGCATCGTAACCAGTGGTTTGGCTGGCGGCTCCCTCAGCTGCTTCGGAATTGACTTTTCCTTCTAGCGTTTGAGTTGCTCTTTGAGGTTTACCGTTTCGGGTAACAGTTGGCCTGTTAGTTCTCTCCCTTTCTTCCAGCCACTTTGGCTTACCAGCATTCCTTCTGCTGCCCATGCCTTCACCAGCTGATTCCTCACTATTTAAACTTTTCCTTTTTTTCGTTATTGTTGGGTAGTAACTTATGGCTGTGAGTAAAATATTTAAACTGCTGCCCTGATAAAGCTGTTTTATGCGTAAAAGAGGTGGTTTGTTAGCTTTAGGGATAGTTCTGGTGCTGCTCTCGTCAGCTTTCGCTCTTGTTATTTCTTCGCAGCCTGTTGCTGCTTTTCCGTGCTGTATTACTGATTCTGACTGCAGCTATGATGAGAACTGCGGCTGGCCAGGCGGTTGGAGCTGCTTGTTTCTTGGAAAGTGCAACCAGATAACCAGTTGCGGGAGTTATGCTTATGCTAACGAGTGCAGTTCTGATTCCAGCTGCGGCAGCGGGAAGTATTGCAGCTTTAACACTAAAAGCGCTACTGTCGCTTGGAACCACGAGTGCCAGTATTTGGTTAACGAGTTTGACGAATGCAAAACATGCAGCTACCCAAGCGCTGACTGCAACTATAACGGAGGGTGTGAAACAGACCTTGCTTCTGACGCGAATAATTGCGGAAGCTGCGGAAATAAGTGCACAAGTGGGTGGAGTTGTCAGTCTGGAAGTTGTAAGAAGCCAGCATGTATAGACAATGACGGTGACGGCTACGGCGAGAACTGTGCCAAAGGCACCGACTGCAACGACAACAACGCCAACGTTTATCCCGGCTCTTGCAGCAGCGCTGCTGTGAGCTGGTCTTCAGGGTGTGCTACTTCGGGCACTGGCGGCTGCAACACTGGAACGTGCACGAGGACGCTGCCTTCTGGGTGCGGTGATGTGTGCGGCGATGGCAAAGCAACCGGCAGCGAGGCTTGTGACTGGGGGACAGGTAGCGCGTGGGGTAATGGCGTGTGGGCTCCAACTTGGGTGAGCTGCCCAGGCGGCTATGATACTGCTTATGGCCAGTACACGTGCAAGTCCGACTGTTCAGGGTTTGAGTACGACACCAGCAGCTGCGGCAAATGCGGCGATGGGGTTTGTGAAAGCCCGGAAACAGCAGCCAGCTGCGTAAGCGACTGCCAGAAGTGCGGCAACAGCGTACTTGATTCCGGAGAGGCTTGCGACAATGGCGCCTTTTCAGTGACCAAAACCAAGAGCCTGGACTGCGGCGCTTACCCGAGCGTAACGCAGACGTGCAAGTCAGACTGCTCAGGCTATGACGGAAGCTGCGGCAGCTGCGGCGACGGCACAGTTAACGGTCCTGAAGCGTGCGAGGCTGGGCAGACGAAAACGTGCGCGGACGGAAGCAAGGTTTCGTGCAGCTCACCGACGTGCACGTGGCTGGCGTGCCCGTCGTGCAGCGACGGCGTCAAGAACCAGGGCGAGACAGGCGTTGACTGCGGAGGGTCATGCGTTAGCGGCACTGAGGTGTGCAACGATGGCTTGGATAATGACAGGGACTGCCAGGTTGACGAGGGCTGCATAATACCCTGCGCAGGCCCCCCGCCACTATGCGCAAAGCAGCAGGGCGTGTGCCAAGGCTCCAACAAGTGCACCGGAATCTGCGATAATTCTGACTACTTGGGTTATAATTCGAATTATGAAGCGACAGAAACAAAGTGCGACAACCTAGACAACGACTGCGACGGCTCAGTTGACGAGGGCTGCGGAGTATGCACTCCAAATCAGGTAATAACCTACACATGCAGTGGTTGTGGCACAGCTTCTCAAACGGTTTGCAACAGCCAGGGCACAGGCACGTTCTCAAGCACTGTTAATGATGCTTTATGCACGTCAGGATGCCCCCCTCCCCCAGACTGCGCAGGCGTAGAGCTTGACAGCAGCCAGAGCTGCTGCACAGCTGCAGGCTTTCAGTGGGTGAAGAGCGGGGAGCACGATGCAGGAGTTGGCACTACAGGGGGAGGCGGGACTGGAACAGGCACCACTACCACAACTACCGCGACAACGGCGTGCACAGGCGCTGAGTGGAAAAAGGGCGCTTCCCTGTCTTCCACGTTGAGCTCAGACGCGAAACAAGCCAAACTGGCTGTTTACGGGGACAAGGCTTACTATGCCCATGTGAAAAGCAACTGGGACAGGAAATTCGCAACACTCAGCATCGTTTCGGCAAAGCTGGACGGCTCATCGCCTGTCAAGACTTCCTACACCATCAACTGCCCAAGCGGAAAGGCTTGTGCACCCCAAGCCGAAATAGCTGGAACGTTCAGAGTCAAGGCTTACGGCGGAACGCTCTACTTTGCCTGGATTGGCGACGAAGGAACTGCATACGTTCCCGGTTCAGGTAGTTATATAACGGTAAGCAACATCTACTCGGTAACGGTTGACATTGCTTCGCTGACCGGCGGAACGCTAACAGCCCTTTCCGGCGCGCTTTCTCCCGAGCAAGGCAAGTATTTACGAGGTTTTGACTTCGCGGTTGGAAAAGACGGGGCAGAGTACGTTTATATTAAAGGCCCACGCCCAAATACATTCGACGAAAATAATTTGGTTATAGGATATGACTATTCAGAGGGAGGCGTGTTCTCAACCAAGAACGGCAAGATTTCAGCATGGCCGAAAGGCGCAAAGGACGACAGCTACCGCGATTACTGGGGCGGACCGCTGATAGTCAAGGACGCAAGTTCAACGTACTATGCTTGGGGAGAAGTTGCTGCCGATGCCAACAACGTTAACATATATAGCGTTAAGGTTGGCGTGAAAGGCAGCGGCACTGTCACGGTTAACACTATGCAGAAATCTATAGAGGGCCAGCACGGCCAGGTTCAAAAGAGCCACCTTGACGCTGTTGCTGCTGGCAAGAAAGTTTACTTCTCTTACAAAGCCCAGTCAAACAACAACATGGCGTATAACTTCCTATCGTTTGACACGGCAGCGCTTTCAGAGGAGGTGCAGTTTACAAAAAGCTTAACTGTAAGCTCGTACGCTGCTCCTATGCGGCTGGCGGCTGCCGGCAACCTGGTAGCGGCAATATGGACTGAAGGGTCTGACAACATTGGGCTCACATACGGCTCCAGCAAGGATGAGTTCGCGAAGAACGAGAAGTACATCACCAATCTCGGTGAGGATTACAGCGGATACGCAACACACGCCATAGCCATCTCAGGGAGCGCTGATTACGTTAGCTACATTGATTCTTCTGAGCAGCCATCTACGGGAGCAAACGCTTACGGCGCAACGGGCTACATGGTGGTCACGTGCACAACGACGGGCACAACAGGAGGCACGACTGCCGGGGGCACAACTACAGGTAGCAGCTCAGGCACAGTGACAAAGTTATGGGACTGGGCAAGCGTTTCCACTTGCACTCAAATCGGGCTTCAAACCATTCAACTGAATCCCAAGTACGCATGCAACGACGCATGCGGCGGCAGCTGCTACAGCCTTGGCAGCAATCAAAAGCCGTGGAGGTGCACAGGCACTGTGACCGTTCCCGAAAGCGGCAACTACAACATCTGGGTAAAGCAGTACCAGGGCGATGCCGGGACTGATAACAGGGCAGTATACGTTAACATTGGGACCTACACTGCTACTGTTGGCAAGATGGGCGGTAATACAGAATGGAAGTGGGAAAAGGTTTGGACCGCAGCACCTCTTAATGCGGGCACAATGACAGTTATGGCTGACCCAGGCTACGGCTCCATCGGCTCATGGGCTCTTGGCAGTATCATGATAACAACCTCCGCTGAACCTGTCACGTCATGCGAGGTAAAAGAGGCAACTGCCGGCAGCGGGACAAGCGGCGCAGGCGCGGTGGGCGCGGTTGACACCCAGTTCACGGACAGCAAGGGCGAGAGGAAGGCAACGTCCAAGCTTCTTCCGAACGAGGAGAGGTGCTTTGGCGATGATGCCAATGAGCAGTTCATTGTCAGGACGAGGGACTGCAAGACTGGAATCTGCACCAGTGATTCTTTTGACAAGAGCCTTTGCGACAAGCCTTCTGACTGCGTTTATGCAGGCAAGTGCTACTCTGACCTTAAGCTGGTTGCTGCGACTTTCTTCAGCAATGACTTGGCAGCAGCGTGGAATTCAAACTGGAAGAGCGAGGTTAGTGCTGACGTGCACCAGGATGGGAAGGTTGAGTTTTGCGATCCTGGCCAGTGGCAGGGGCCGACAGGCAGCGCTGCTGGAACAGTCACTGACAGCACTACGGGGCTGGGCATTTCAGCAGCTGCTGTTGCTGCTGTAGGAACTTCCAACCCGCAGCTCACCTACTCAGCAACCACTGCTGCTGACGGAACTTACACTATTAGTGGAATGCAGCCTGCCAATTATGATGTTACTGCTTCAAAGGCAGGGTATGGCTCTCAGACAGTGAACAACCAGCCAGTGCAACCTTTCCAGACGACAACTATCAACTTTGCGCTAACGCCAGGCGGTGGGGGGGGAGTGTGGAGCCCAGGCTCGGCAACGGTTACAGGCACGGTAAGGAACGTGAGCACCTCAAATGGCAACGGCCCATGCCCTGCTGCCGGTTGTCCTGTTTCGGGAGCCCTTGTAAAGGTTCTTGGAACCAGTCCGCTGCTTTCTGCAACCACTGCTGCTGACGGAACTTATTCCATTGCCAGCGTGCCTTCAGGAACTTACGACTTAACTGCTTCCAAGCCTGTTGACGGCTACGAGGACAGCACAGACCTGAACAACGACTTGACTTCCGGCACAGTGACCGTGGACTTCACTCTTGTCAGGGCCCGCGGAGGTTGCGAGGACGACTGCACCAAGGTTGGCAGCAACACCTGCGATGTTGCCTGTCACGGAAAGGGCTTCTGCTGGTTCTACAGCAGCGAAACCATGTCTTCGTGCGACGGCACTTTTGGCATAGTCGGGCTGTCAGGCGGGAGGCAGGTTAGCTGCTGCGAAGGCAGGCCGTACACTCCCCAGAAGGCTGACGTGACAGTGCAGGCAAAGGAAATCATAAAAACAGTCAAGCCAGTGGTTTACCAGGGCAAGCTCGTGAAACTGGTAACGCTTCTTTTCATACCTGAAAG
>CAZBFZ010000018.1:0-1420 GCA_964491245.1 uncultured Methanosarcinales archaeon | reverse complement strand
ATGGGCGCTCAGCGTTCGCGGCTGTCGATTCGAATTCAAAAAAAATCGTTGCAGTGAGAAAGGGCGCGCCGCTCATCATAGGCGTGCATGAGAACGGCGGCGGGGAATTCTTCGTGGCTTCAGACATAACAGCATTTCTTGACCACACTAACAAGGTAAAGTACCTTGATGACAAAGAGATGGCAATTGTTGACGGCAGCGAAGAGGGTGCGCGCTTTTTCAAGCTGGAAACAGGAGAGGAGGTGCACAAGAGGATTGTTGAGATACATTGGCACCAGGATAAAATCGAGAAGGAAGGATATGACCACTTCCTGATAAAGGAGATAATGGAGCAGAAGGAAACCCTCCTGAGGGCGATAAGCCAGGACGATGCAAAGCTGCTCACTGTAGCGGAGAGCATAAAAAGCGCGTTCGGCACTTTTTTTGTGGGCTGCGGGACAGCAGGAAAGGTCTGCATGGCTGCAGATTACCTCTTCTCAAAAATCGCCAGGAAGCACGTGAACTCTGTTGTTGCCTCGGAGTTCGCAAACTACCAGGACTACCTCACCCCAAAAACACTCATGATTGCTGTTTCGCAAAGCGGCGAGACAGCCGATGTCCTTGAGGCAATAGAGGTTGCCAAGGCGAAGAACGTCAAGGTAGTTTCCCTCCTGAACGTTTTTGGCTCAACAATGATGCGGGTGAGCGACGACTTTTTCATAGTCAACGCAGGAGCTGAAAGAGCGGTTGTGAGCACCAAGGCAACCACAGCCCAGCTGGCGGTCGTGATGCTGCTGGCGTACGCAACCGCAGGAAAGCTGCAGGAAGGCAAGCTCCTTCTGATAAACGCGGCAAGCGCAGTGAACGACATGCTTAACCCGAGGTATGAGGAGCACATAAAAAAACTTGCCCTGCTGCTGCATGAAAAGAACGACGCGTTCATAATAGGGCGAGGCCTGAATTACCCCATAGCGCTTGAGGCAGGGATAAAGCTTCAGGAAACGTGCTACCTGAACGCGCAGGGCTTCGCAGGAGGGGAGCTCAAGCACGGTCCGCTAGCCCTCATTGAGGAAGGAACGCCCTGCATCGCGCTAGTCCCGAATGACGAGACAAAGGCTGCAATCTTGGGCAATGCCACAGAGGTCAAGGCCCGAGGCGGCTACATCATAGGCATCTCCCCAGAGAACAACGCGCTTTTCGACTACTGGCTCAGGGTGCCTGATGTAGGAAACGCCAGCCAAATCGTGAACATAATACCTGTCCAGATTCTGGCATACCACCTCGCCGTGCTCAGGGGATGCGACCCCGATTACCCCCGCAATTTGGCAAAATCTGTGACGGTAAAGTAAAATGATTAAGGCAGTTATCTTTGACCACGACGGGGTTATAGCAGACCTGGAGTCACTCCACACCAAAGCTGATAATATAGTCCTGGCAAGAT
>CAZBFZ010000017.1:0-10963 GCA_964491245.1 uncultured Methanosarcinales archaeon | reverse complement strand
TGCGACTGCAGCTCCCCATAAAGCAAGTACTACTGTAGCAAGTGTCTTTCTCATAATACAACAAAAATCATAGCAACTATATAAATCTTTCTATTTTTTACTACTTATTAGTTACTTAAAGCTTGTTTTTGCTACGCACAAAACCCGCCAGAACCCTTCTTTTCGCGTTTCCGGAGCCGGCTGAAGCACTCAAAACCGCAAGGTTTTAATATTAGTTATACTTTTTAGTTATACTGTGATGGCGTGATGATAGCTGTAAAAACGAAGCACTGGGGCAATTCAATAGGCATAGTGATACCCAAAGCTGTTGCTGAGGAAAAGGGAATAGGCCCTGATGAGGAAGTACTGGTTGAGGTAGAGAAGAAGAGTAAGAAAACTGTTCTGGAAGAGCTTTCTGGGGCCTTGCCGTTTAAGAAGCCAACCGAGCAGCTGCTTAGAGAATCAAGGAAGGCGTTGGAAAGCAAATACTGGTGAGAGAATTGCTTTGCCTGGATACTTCTGTGCTTGTGGAAATAGCGAAGAATAATCCGAAATTTACGAAGTTCAATAAAGAAGCATTTATCATTCCAGACGCTATTCTGGCAGAATTTTACGGCATTGTACTGCGGGAGTGGGACGAGCAAACTGCCGAATACTGGTTTCGGAAAATGGGCACCTTTGCACAGCAAACGACAAAGGAGCTTTTGAAGGAAGCAGTAAAGTTCAGGCATGAAAACAAAGCCAAAAACCTATCGTTCTTCGACGCCGTCGGATACGTTTATGCGGTGAAGAACGGTCACAAGTTCCTGACAGGCGACAAAGACTTCGAAGGCCTGCCTAACGTCGAGTTTGTGAAGAAGTGAGCGTAAACCCGGCGTTTTTTGTGTAATTCCACACCTTTGGGTCCTGCCGGAATAAGAATTAAGGCTTAGAGTAAGCAGCTTCAAATGCGGCCTTGTATTGTTCTGGGCAACTAACGTTTACCGGCGCGCCCTTAGCCAAAAGCTTAACTTGGGCAGCTGCATAGGTTATTGCTTCCTCAGTCATTTGCTGGCTGCTCCATTGGTCCATCTTTGGCCCGATTTGAACTAACTGCTGTCGTGTGGTAATCACGGAGTCTAAAATAACGTCTATTCCACTGCCCTGGTAAATAAGAACTTTAGTGGGGTTTCGTCTTTCCACTGCAGGCTTGTCTGTCCTGCCCGTCGCAAACTGCGCAGAGCTTGTTACCTGCAATCTAACCTCAAGCGGCGCATCAGCCATAGGTCCTGGTAACTCAGCTTTATTTATAAATTTTAAGCTTTCCCAGCTGCAACTTTCCTGTGCCTCTTCCAGTGCTTGTAGCTGTAATATGTGGCGGCTGCTATGATTAAAATTACGATGAGAACGTCAAGTGGCTTGCTGTACTGCTTAACAAGCTCCCAGCGCTCCCTAAGCTGCATGCCAACCCATAAAAGGAAGGTGTTCCACGCAGTTGCACCGACGGCAGTGAATAAGATGAAGCGCTTCAGGTCCATCCTGGCAAGGCCTGCAGGGATTGAAATAAGGTGCCTCACAACGGGAATAAACCTACTTATGAATATTGTAATGCTGCCGTGCTTCTGAAACCATCGTTCTGTCCACTCAAGCTCCTCCTTGTCCAGCAGAACAAACCTGCCAAACTTGTGGATGAGCTCCTTCTCGCCGAAATAGGCAACAAAATAAGATATAAGCGAGCCTGTTATTGACGCAAGGCTGCTGACTAAAATGACAAGCCACAAATTCAGTTTGCCGTCGGCAACGAGAAAGCCGGCAAAAGGCATGACCAGCTCAGAAGGAACAGGCGCAACCATGCTTTCCAGAACCATGAGGATAAAGACGCCAAGATAGCCGGTTGAGGCAATGACGCCGGTGAATATCTCGCTAAGGCGCTCGAAAATCATGGCAGCTGCGGCCGCACAGCAGCTATAAAAAAGTTTAGTTTTATAAAGGAACGCTGATTTGCAGCTTCTAAGATGAACATCTTTCAGCTTATCGTGTGGAAGACGAAATTTCTCACGTCTATAGATGACTGGATAAGGCTTGGAACAATGACGATAGTTGCCCTTGTGCTTGCAGCGTGGTTAAACTTATCCGGTTTAGCCTTTACAGCCATTGTTGCTGTCGGCGTTGCAATCGACGTGCACGACATAGTTGAAAAGGCAATGGAAGGCAAGCCGATAGTTTAGAATTGCTATGCGTTTATCTGCGCCACATCGTCTCTATCTCTGACTCAAGCTCGGCAACCCTTCTCTCGAGAAACCTCACCTGCTGCTTCACGTCGCGCAGCGTGTTGTCCAGGAAGATTATCCAGTCGTTCATGCTGCGCTTCAGCTCGTCAATATCAGTTCTCGCAGCCTGGAAGGACTGTATCGTTTTCTCTTCAAAGTTTGCCATTACCCCTCAACCCACTAATGTAGTTACTGGCAAGTTAATTCACTGTTCTTTTTAAATATTGTTGCACTAAAGAATACGCTAAAACTTTTAGTTATTTATCACATATTTAGTACTTAATTTATACCATAATATTTAGTTATTTATTGTAATCTTTAGATATATTTGTCACAATATTTTCGCTTCCGCTACGGCGTTGTTACAGTGTTCATTGGCACCCAATAGGGTAGCGGCTGCTTAGCAGAGATAGGCGGGTGCTGTAGATGAGTTTTTGGCATGGAATCCTGCGATTGTGCTTAGGCACTAGGGGTGAATTGCAGAAAAAAGTGAGTGTTTAAACTATCCAACATAGCTCATCTGCTTCTTATCCCTGAGGTCCTCGGCTTTCTGGCTCTGCGCCATTATGTTCCTGAGCTTTTCCTCGAACTTCGCTGCAAGCTGCAGCAGGGGCTTGTAGTCAACCTTCAGTCCAAGGTAGCTGTCAAGGGCCCTTATTACCTGGGCTGCGGCGCTGCTGTCAGGCAGGCTTGTGTTGGTCTCTGCAAAGAAGCACGTTACCGGCAGCTTCTCAACCCTGATGAGCACAGCCGAGGTTGGGCCCATTATGATGCCCTCTTTCAGCTTTTCTATCTTCTGCCTGCCAAGAGCCTTTTCCCTGGCTGCTGAATTTGTGTAGTAAAGGATTCTGCTGCTGGGCTGCTGGCTTTCCTCACCACTGCTGTTGTTGGCAACGCCCTCGATGCTGACAAGCTCCTTTGCCTTGAGAGTTTTGCATATAGACAGAAGGGCGGCTGCCGCCTGCCACTCGGTTCCAGGAACCGCCAGTATGGAGTGGACAACGACAATGTTGTGCTTCCTGCTGTAGTAAATGCTGAAGGGCTCAACCAGCTTGCCCTCGTGGATCGCAATAAGGGCTGGGCTTTTGTCGAGGATTATCTTGCCAATCTTTTCAGTGCCCATATGCTGGATAAGGAACTCAGCGGCAATCGCCCCAACCATGCCGACGCCGGGAAAGCCGCTTATGACAACAGGGCTCTTGGGCTTCTTGTCAAGAAGTATCTCCATGCCTCCAACTTGCTGCTTGGTGTTTTAAATAGTTTGCGGTGCGGTTGTAACCAAATTATTTTTAAAATAACACGCATTCTCCTTCTTACATGGTTAACCTAAAGGCCGCATTAGGCATAACACTGATAGCAGGAGGAACAGTTTTAGGTGTTATATCCAACAACGTTTATGATCGAGGATTAGAGGCGGTAGTTAAAGAAGTAAGCTCTCAAATGAAACCTCACGTTCTAGCTCTACTCAATTCTGAACCCGGTTCAAGGACATATCTGGAAGCCGACACAAGAATAAATGATCTCAGAGCCCAAATGCCGGATTATTCTTCAAACACTGGGGCAATATTTGGAGTAACTGGCGGCCTTATTTTAGGAATTGGCGGGTTGCGATTGGTTCTTCACGGGGCTCCTGATGCAATGAATCGCAGAAGGTATGATGCGCAAACACAAGAAACTTCTGCTTCGAATTAATGGGAAAAATAAAAAAGAAAGAAAAACCGGGGTTTACCAGTTCTTCTTCAAGTGCTTGACTATCGTCTTGGACTCTTCCTTGAAGGCGTTCCCGAAGCCGATGCCTATCGCGATTGCAAGCCCAACGCCGACTGCCGCAACAAGGATGAGCAGCGCGTTGCTCAGGAACGACACGTCAACGCTCATCTGCGCCAAGGCCGTTATTATGACCGTAAGGATTATTGCCCACCTGACAAGCGAGCTGGCAACCCTTACGCCTTTCCTCTTGGCGTGAAGCATCCTGTCAGCAGCAAAGTCAGCCACAATCAAGCCGCCAAGGACGATTACAACTGCCGCAAACACGCTTGGCAGCATGCTTGCCAGCCTGTTCAGCTGGTCCGAGACAACACCAAGCTTGAAAAGCTTGCTCGCCTCAACGATAAACAGGGCAAAGATGTACCATTTGATAAGAGCCCCGCCAAGGTTGGCAATGCTTAGGAAGCCGATTGAATGGGCAAGCCTGGCTTTCCTAAGGTGGTCGTCTATCTTAGCTGCGTTAAGGACAGCATGCGTCAATGCTCCAATAAGCGAGCTCAGGATGTAGCCGAAGATCAGGACCAGCACGCCGGCAATGATGGTTGGAGTAACGCTCACAAAGCTCTGCCATATGCTGACAAGAGGGTCGCTCAAAGCCTGGCCTGTCTGCTGCAAATAACCAGATGCTGAACCAATAGCGTAATTAACCATTCTCCCATTCACCCCATTTTTAAGCTGTTTGCCTGTTTATTTAGCTGTTTACCAGCTTTATAATCCCTTAAACCTGTTCCTGATAAAACTCCCTCTGAAACTCCCCTTTGCACCACTCTAACCCAGCATATATTAAAGGTTTTCTTACTATTGCGGTGGCGAAAATGATTAGTGTTACTATGTGGTTACGAAAAATGGAAAGGTTTATAAGGGGCTTTTTCAGCCAAGCTACGAATGGTAGCAGGTCTAGAACGGCTTTTACGCATGCCAGAAGTCAAGCAGCTTTGCCCACCTAGCAAACAGCTATTGATGCTTCCACTCCTGACCATTTTAAATGAGCCGGAAGTGCAGCAGCTTGACTTCAAGGAACGCGAGAACCTTGTTAGCGGCCTGAACAGGCTGGCTGCCGTTGATGCAAAGCTTGCTGATTCATGGTTGCTGTGGCTAGGAACAGGACTGCTCAGCGAAGGTTATGCGGCAGCGGTTGGCGAATATGCTCGTGCTATTGGCAATTTTTTAGACAGGCCATGCTACGATTTTAACGCCATTGGCATACCGGTGCTTTACGCAACCGCAGCGCCCCAATTGCCTAAGCGATTAGGCATTAATGGCATCCCTGCTGTGGAAAGGTACATTCAAATACTGTTCGATGCGGCAGAATTTGCACAGCAGCTTGAACAGCAACCAGAGTTTTTTGCAAGGTTCAGTTCCGGTTTCCGCATTGCCGGAAAGCCAAAACGACTCAGACAGGTTATGGGCTGGTTCAAGTCGCTTTATGCGCTTGACGAGCAGGTCGCCAAAGATGCCGCATCTGTAATCGCCCGCTTACCGCCTTATGATTCGTTAAGAGAGACTGCCAACGACTACCTCTCCACCATCGCGACAGCTGTTGAAAGGTTTGGTTCAGGGCATAAGATTGTAAGGGCGCTCCTCAATCCAGACAAGGCGGATGAAATAGCCAAGATTGTCCAGGACTACCCGGGATTTCCTTTTGCATTTGGCAACAGCTCTGCAGCCCCGGTATGTGACGCGTTCTGGCCTGATTGTGGCTGGACAATGGATGAAGAGCAGGCAGCTGCAAGGTCGGAATGGGACCTGCTGCAAAGCCATCATTTTGATGTTGAAACATCTTTGCTGGCCGAAAACCTTGAGGACGTGGTTATAAGGGCAGGTATCAAAAACAGGACGCTGAGCATGCTTGATTTGGGAAGTGGTGATGGGAGAAAACTGGCATTAATGGTAAAAGAGCTTGATAAAAAAGGTTACAACCTGGCAAACGTCTGTATGGTTGATGTAAATTGGTATTCTGTGCTGGAGGCCGTGCTCAGCATAGAAGCGAATGGCAGAGCCGTCATAGCAGAGGGAGAAGGAAGAATGCCGCTTGCTGCCGTAATTAGCAAATTCAACTATGACGGCAGAGAGAGGTTAAAGCTGACTATGCTTAATGAAAGAATAGAAAAGTTGGCAAGCAGCCCCGCTTTTGTGGAGTTCGCACATGCGCACCCTTCGCGTCTTACGACGTTCCAGGGCACATCGTTCTGCAATTTCCCGCCCGACGACATATGCGATTACCTGAAAGGCATAAGCGGCGGCTTTGCGTTGATTGGCGTTTACTTGCATGATGGCAATGATGCGGCTTTAAAGCAGGCTTATTCAGATGTCAAGGTAAGAAGACTGGCCGAGAACAACTTGAGGTTGCTTGGCGTAAGCGAACAGGACATACACACTAAGTTTGAGTTTAGAGTTGACATTAATAAGGAAAGGCAAGTATGCAGAGGCACAACTCTAGACCCGTTAGTGGATGTGGTAGCCTATTTTGTCGCCAAGCAACAGGTACGGAGCAGGTTATGGGACATTGAACAAAATGAGCGAATACCAGGAATACATTCAATAAAATACAGCGATGCACAATTTAGGCAGCTTATGGCTTCGCACAGCATTGCGGTAGAGGCCGCCTATGCCAAAGAGGACGTTGCCCTTTACCTTGTTAGGACTCCGGCCGTGGTAAATAGGTGATTAGCGGCTCACTATAATCGTAAACAGTCTCATAATCTTTTATTACGTCTGAAAACCTATGCGCAAATCTGCTCATGAACTCTTGCAACTCATTCCTTCCTTTGAGCATAATCTCGAATTCTAAATCAGAGACGCCAAAAGCCTTAGTTATGTATATGACGTTAGGATGAAATTTAAGGTAAGTAAGTACCTCCTTTTGTTTCTGCTTCGTCATATTATGAAAAAGAAGAAACACTTTATAATGGTCGTATCCAAGCAAGATAGCATTAATCTTTGCTTTGAATGATAAAATTACGCCTTCTCGCTGTAACCTTTTAATCCTTCCATTCACAGAAGTAGGAGTTATCCCCAAACTTTTTGAAATGTGCAAAAGAGGGATTCTGGCATTTTGCGCAATAGCCCTGAGTATTGCATAATCTGTTTTGTCTGCTTTGACACTTCGTAAGCTTCCAAGAACATCCTCCGAGTAATCTTCAGTCCCAAATAGATAGTTGTGCTTGAAATGATAAATCTTAAACGCCATGCTCACATGATGGTCTTGGAAATATTTGCCAAGCTTAAAACGCAAGTCGTCGTACGCATTTTCAAAATCGGCCAACGTCTTCACGTATATTACGAAGGTAATGTTCCATTTACCGTCACTTAGGGTTATCCATCTGATAAACTGTGAGTTTCTGCCGTAGTCAAGTATTGCTTTTTCTTGGGCTGGCGAAATGCCACTAACCCTCATGAAAACCCTACAATACATGTAGCCGAGCTTTGCAATGTCAATGACGGTATAGTAACCCTCTATTACACCAATTTTCTCTAAACTCTTAACCCTGTAGTCAACGACCTCCCTCGATAGGCCAACCTTTTTAGCAATAGCAGAAACCGGCTGCCTTGCGTTTACGTCAAGCTGGTAAAGTATCTTTTTGTCTTTTGCATCTAGCTTTATCATTTATGGCTTCACTAATTTTACTAAAAATTGTTTTTTATATAAAAATGTTGTGTTTTTGTAAATTTTTTAGCCAAAACTTTTATATTACTATTAGAACTTCCTTCATCAGTGGTGAATGGGTTGGAAAGGGAAAGGCAGGTTAGCGTTGGCCTGTTTGGGCTGGGGACTGTTGGCTCAGGCGTTGTTAAGGCCTTGGAAAAGCACAGCAACCTCATCAGGAACCGTTCAGGCTATGACGTGCGGATAAAAACCATTTGTGTCAGGAACCTTGACAGGGCAAGGGAGGTTAACACTGCCAAGTACAAGGTTACAACCAACAGCGAGCACATTCTTAACGACCCTGAAATCAACGTTGTAATAGAGGCAATGGGCGGCATAGAGCCCGCAAGAAGCTACATCAAGGAAGCGCTTGAAAAGGGTAAGCACGTCGTTACGGCAAACAAGGCGCTTATTTCCAAACACGGGCAGGAGCTTTTCGAGCTTGCAGCAAAGTGCGGCGTTAATTTGGCATTTGAGGCGAGTGTCTGCGGCTCTATTCCAATCATTAAGGGCATAAGGGAGTCCTTCGTGGCTAACTCCATCAGCTCCATAAGTGGCATAGTTAACGGCACTACCAACTTTATCCTAACAAAGATGGCAAACGAGGGCAAAAGCTACGAAAGCGCGCTTGAAGAAGCCCAGCAGAAGGGCTTTGCCGAGGCAGACCCAAGCTTTGACGTTGGCGGAAAGGACGCTGCCCAGAAAATCGCAATTCTTGCAACGTTGGCCTTCAATACGGCAGTTGATCCGGATACGGTATACACAGAGGGGATTCAGGATGTAATAGCTGATGACATAAGGTTTGCCGGAAACTGGGGTTATGCGATAAAGCTAGTGGCCATTGCAAAAAAGGCAGATGGCGACGGCGAAGGTATTGATGTGCGGGTGCATCCAATGCTAATCCCAAAGAAGCATCCCCTGGCGAGCGTTGAAGGAGAGCTGAATGCTGTTTACCTCAATGGCGACCTTGTTGACGGGCAAATGTTCTACGGCAAGGGCGCCGGCCAGCTCCCTACGGCAAGCGCAGTGATTTCTGACGTTATCGATGTGATGAAAAGCGTTGCTGTTGTAAGAAATTTCAACAATATGCCGCTCATTGACATAAACGATTTAGAGTTTTCCTACTACCTGAGGCTTCCCGTGATTGACAGGCCTGGCGTGCTTTACAGGATAGCCAAGGTGCTTGCTACAAGCGGAGTAAGTATTGCAGAGCTTTTGCAGCCAAGCGGCAAGGAAAGTGTGCCTTTGATAATAAAGACGCATCGTGCTAAAGAAAGAATGATAAGGCACGCTTTTAACGAGATAAACAAGCTGGCAGTTGTCAAGAAAGGGGCTGTGATGATAAGGATTCTGGACTAAGCGTCGACTATCTTTTTCAGCACTGACTCTTTGCCCTTCCAGTCCAGCGCCTCTCGCAGGACTTCGATGATTGTCTCAACAGGGATAATCTGCACTTTTGACGCCCTTGCCTTGTCAAGGATTATGTCCTTCACGTTGCTCTTCGGCACTATTACCCTGGTGATGCCAGCCTCTGCGGCTGCCTCGACCTTTGCAGAAACCCCCCCAACTGGCAAAACCTCGCCCCTGACTGACAGGCTGCCGGTCATTGCGTATTCCTGCTTCACCGGAATGCCTTTCAATGCTGAAATTATGGCTGTTGCAACCGCTATCGATGCCGAGTCGCCCTCCACGCCCTCGTACGTTTGCAGGAACTGCACGTAAATGTCATGCTTCTTCTTGATGTCCTCGCCAAAGTACTTCTTGATGATGGCTGAAACGTTCTTGACAGCTTCCTTTGCAATTGCGCCAAGCTTGCCCGTAGCAATGATCTCGCGAGCCTCACCGCCTGGAACAACCTCGGCCTCAATGGGCAGTATGATGCCTGAGAACGTTGCTCCTCCTCCAAGAACTGCAAGGCCGTTAACCCTGCCAACGTACTTCCCGGCCGTAACTATGACCTCGTATTCCTTGCGCTGCTCAATTATCTTGTCGGCAATCTGCTGCTCTAATGGGCGGGCTATCCTCTTGGCGTCAAGCACGTGCTGCCTCTCAACAACTGTTGCTCTCCTTTCCTGGGCTAAGTCTCCTGCTGCCCTCACAAGGCCGCCAAGGTCCCTAAGCAGCAGCGAAAGGTGGCCTTTCCTGTTGGCGCGCTTCCTGGCCTCCATTATTATCTCGCCCACAGCATCCGGAGAGAAATGGGGAATCTTCCTATCCTTGGCAACTTCCTGGGCAACAAACTGCGCAACCTTCATCCTGTTTTCAGCGGTGTCCTCAATGGTGCTGCGCATGTACACCTCGTAGCCGTAGCCCCTGATTCGGCTTCTCAAAGCAGGGTGCATTCTGGCTACTGTCTCAACATTGCCTGCCGCTACGAGAATGAAATTGCACGGCACAGGCTCTGTCCGAACCATTGCGCCTGCTGAGCGCTCGGACTGGCCTGTGATTGGGTAGCGGCCCTCCTGAAGCGCTGTAAGAAGTTCCTGCTGGGTAGCAGGCTCAAGGATTGCTATCTCATCAATGAACAACACCCCCATGTGAGCCTTGTGAATCATGCCGGCAACGACCCTTTCGTGGGCGGGAGTGCCTAGGCCGCCTGTCTGGAACGGATCATGAAGCACATCGCCGAGAAGCGCCCCTGCATGGGCTCCAGTCGCATCATAAAAAGGCGCTTTTTTCTGGTCAAAATTGTTGACTATCATCTTGGGCACGTTGATGACGCCCCTTATCCTCTTCCCAAGGTTGAGGAAAAGGATGAACGATATCATTGAGGCAAAGCCAAACATCGAAAACGTCATGAACATTATGCCGCCAAGAATCGGGTTTATCTTTGTGTAATGGTTGAATGCCCACCACGGCATCACAAGCGAGGCAACAAGAAGAATCATCATGATGAGGTTGACGTGCTTCGACATCTTTCCCGCCTCAATCCTTGCAAAGGTGACAATGTCCTTGCCCTGATGGGCAGGAACAACCCTGATGAGAGGCTGGTTCTCGTCATTAGGATTTGAAAACGCCATTATGCTGACAAGCTTCTCCCTTGGCAAAAGCTCGGCCATAGCCATTCCGAGCATTGACTTCCCCGTTCCCGGATCTCCAATGAGCAGAACATGCCTGCGCTGCTTAGCAGCTTTCCTGATGACCTGCACAGCTTCCTCCTGCCCAACAATCTGGTCTATCAGGATGCCGGGAACCTTCAGCTCGGCAGTTGTCCTGAACCTGAACTCAGCTTCGGCTGCCGCAGCTTTACCTTTTACGCTGCCTTTTTTAACAGTCGCCATGCCTGCAGAACATGCTTTGGTTGTATAAAAGGCTTTGGGTT
>CAZBFZ010000016.1:0-11134 GCA_964491245.1 uncultured Methanosarcinales archaeon | reverse complement strand
CGACTACAACAATCCGCCGTGCGGGGAAAGCTATGACTGCGTTGACAATGCCTGCGTGCTAAAAAGCGGATGCGCCTACAGCAACCCGCCATGCAACGCAAGCTATGAATGCACCAACAATGGTTGCCTGCTAAAAAGCGGATGCGGCTACAACAATCCGGGCTGCGGCTCAAACCACAGCTGCGTTGCCAACGTTTGCGTCTTGAAGGAGGGCTGCAGGTACAACAACCCAAGCTGCAACTCGAGCCAGATATGCCAGAACAACAAGTGCTTTGAGCACATCCTCAGCAGCGGAGGGGGCGGCTATTAGCTGCTCATGCAGAATAAGCAGTTAAGCTTATATAGTTAAAATGCCATAAGGGCATGTGTTAATGTTGGTGAAGGGTGGGGGAGTTGGAAGAGGCAACCTGCATCAGTTGCGGAATGGAAATCGCCAGAAGCTCGCGCTATGAGAACCTGTGCAGGGCGTGCGAGCGCTCCATGAGCGAGGAAGAGATTTTCGCCATGATGGATGCCGAGTGAGCGAGCTGGCTTTGAAGTTTGGGGTGGTAGCGATGGGCAATGGATTGGTGGGCGAGCTGGAAACAAGGTTATTAAGGGGAAAGTCCGCACTTGATTATGAAGACATTGAGCAGTATAGCGGGAACGCGGAAGCTGTCAAGCACACTGCAGGGCAGACGAAACTGGAGTTCTTCAGGCGCAGGAAGTATAGGCTGCCGCAGAGGCCCGACGTGGAGATTGAGAGAAAGGTATGGACTCTCCGCGGCGGGGCGAAAAGGCTGGCCATAGTTTAACGGCAAAGTATAAATAGGGTTTTGCTCAATTCCGGCTTTCATGAATAAATGGCTCGCTGGCCTGATAGCTACAGCGATTGTGCTGCCCCTGCTAATGTTCATTGGCAACATTAAATTTGAGGTTCCTGAGCCGGCAGAACATTCGGCAGCCGCTGCAGAAAACGGCTTGAGCGCGTTTCCGGCTGCGCCTGAGCTGGCAGGCATATCCTCCTGGATAAACTCCAAGCCCCTTAAGATTGGCGGCCTTAAAGGAAAGGTTGTTCTTGTTGACTTCTGGACCTACAGCTGCATAAACTGCATAAGGACCTTGCCCTATCTCAAAATGTGGAATGAGAAGTACAGCGATACCGGCTTGGTAATCATTGGCGTCCACTCTCCGGAGTTCGACTTTGAAAAAGAGCTTGGTAACGTGCAGAAAGCCGTTGCCAAGTACGGCATAAAATACGCTGTTGCCCTTGACAACGACCACGAAACCTGGCGCGCTTTCAGGAACAACTACTGGCCTCACAAGTACATCATTGACGCCGAGGGCCGAATCAGATATGACCACATCGGCGAGGGCGGCTATGACAGGACAGAGCAGGTCATCCAGGAGCTGCTGAAGGAGCGGGCTGGCAAGATGAGGGAAAAAGTCGTAATCCCTGAAGAGGCGGGTTCGCTTGCAAACGTTGTTGGCGTCAACTTCACTTCCATAGCAACGCCAGAGCTTTACCTCGGCTACGAGTATGCCAGGGTTAACCTGGGCAACGAGGAGGGCTTCCAGCCTGGCGAGGTTGTCAATTACAAGCTGCCTGAAGCTGGCGTGCCTAACGTTGTGTACGTCGCTGGGTTGTGGAAGAGCAACCCTGACAGCCTTGAGCTTGTGTCAGGCGAAGGCAGGGTGGTTCTGAAGTACACTGCCCGAGCTGTAAATATCGTTGCCGGCCCTGGGAAGGAGCCGTCGCTGCTGCAGGTAATCCTTGACGGCAGCTTCGTTAACTCAACGAACAGCGGCAGCGACGTGGCAGGTTCAGTTGCCAAGGTTGACGGGCAGCGCCTCTACAACCTTGTCTACGACACCGCCTATTACACCAAAGTGGTGGAAATAAACGCCAGGGGCGATGGCTTCAGGCTGTACACGTTCACGTTTGGGTAGCCGCAGCCGCAATTCATGATTAAAGCAGTAAAAGAGAATAATAACAACAAAAAAAGAAAAAACCGTTGGTGCTAAACACATTTAAGCTAGAATAATGAATAAGCTGTTCTTATTCTCTCCTGCTTGTTCTGTGCTTTGCGTAGCAGTCCCTGCAATAAACAGGCCTGCCTTCAGCCGGCTTGAAAGGCACCTCAGACTGTGCTCCGCATTCAGAGCAAGTGATGGTGTGCATTTCTCTCTGACCAAATGCCATACTCTATACACCTACTAATTGCTATACTCTGTCTTTTTAGGACTTCTATAGCTTATACTTCTCTACACGGCCCCCACTATACTCCTGTGAGAAATCCTGTATGCTCGAAAGGTGTCTTTTCGAGTATATAAAGGTATGCTATTTTCACGAGTAAAACGCACTTCCACCGCGAAATCAGCTGTCTTTGACTGATCTTCTTTTCTTCGTTTTCCGATTCCCAAGTCGCTTTTGAGCGACTGGGCCCAGTCGCAAGTCCTGCTTTGGCAGGACTGCGCAGTCGGCGACTGCCGACTTGCGTGCAAAGCACGACTTGGGGACCGCTTTCACAAAGGGGTCATGCCACTGGACACTGGACATCTCCCCGGCTAGGGTATTTAAAGGGGTAATGCACGTTTTTGGTCAAGCTTTTGTTGAGCCGCAGCGAAACAAAAGGTTGTGAGGTGATTGCAGATGGGAATACCAACGACTTTCAGCGTAAGTATGGTCAGCGACCTGTTTTTCAGGCACATAAAGGAGCTGAGCATCCGCAGCCTTAACGAAATCAGGGAGGGCAGCAAGCGGCCTGAGCTGCGCCTGGTTCGCGGCTTTGGCGACTTCAGCGAGTTGCGGTCCACCTCTCGAGTTCTGAAACTTGTAAGGGCGTAGAAGGTTGTTGTGGGCTGGGGGCAGCTAATTCTTCCCACAACAAATCTTTTATATCTTGTTCATGTCTGTTGCCGCCGTGGAAACCGTCACGAAGGAAGAGTTCCTTCTGGAAAGGAGAAAGTACCTGAAGCTGATAGAAGGCGGGGCTGTCTTCATCCACCCAACTGACACAATTTACGGCATCGGCTGCGATGCAACCAATGAGAAAGCGGTGCAGCGCATCCGCAGCATGAAGCACCGCTCCTCAATGCCCTTTTCTGTCATCGCTCCTTCGAAGAGGTGGATTTTTGACAATTGTGAGGTTTCCCTGGAAGGCGAAAAGTGGATTGACAGGCTGCCAGGCCCTTACACCTTTATTTTTGGGCTTAAAAGCTCGTCAGCGGTTGCGGCTGGCGTAAATCTCGGCAGCAAAACGCTTGGAGTCAGGATGCCTAGGCACTGGTTTGCTGATGTAGTCAAGGAGCTAGGCTTCCCTGTGGTGAGCACCTCTGCCAACGTCACAGGCGAGGCCTACATGACCTCCACAGAAGACCTTGACGACTCAATCAGGCAGAAGGTTGACTTCGTCATCTACGAAGGCGAAAAAGAAGGCAGGCCTTCAACCATAGTCAAGCTGTTTGAGAAGGAAGTGCAGGTTGTGGAGAGATAGAAAGTGACTCAAAGCCGTTTCTCTAGCGGAACACCTATCGCCGTAGCTGCCTGCTCAATTGTTAGCGCCACTTTAGTTTGAGGCACCAATTCACCTATTGCTGCCCTGGCTTTCGCCAAATAATCCGGATGTTGAGGCGATATTTCCTCGCCAATTCTTTGGTAAAATGAAGCCACAAGAGCGGAAACGCCAGCAGGGTCTTTTTCCATCCTAACCTTAAAAGGTTGCCCTTGCCTCTGCAGTTGATCGAAAATTCCAGCAGGCACAAGAGTGCCGTCAGGGGCGACCACGCACATAACTCTAGAAACTCTTCCAAGCTCCTGCTTAAATTGGTCAACCAAACCAGGAAGATATTTCGCAAAGGCCGGTCCGACTTTCATAAAACCAGGCCCGTCCCAATGATCAGGTTGTCCGTCAACTTTGTAAAGAGTCATTTTTATCAACAGGACAGAGGAAAAGGCAAGTATATAAACCTTTCTATTTTTATTACTCTAAAGTAGCTATTATATGGCTGCAGCGATGTATTTATATACTAGCAGATGTTACCTTTTGTTATGAAAATCCTTGCAGCAGGCTGCATACACAGCAGTTCTACACTTATTGAATCACTCGCCGAGCAGGCCGAGAGGGAGAACGTTGACCTTGTTGTGCTGTGCGGCGACCTTACCTATGGGGAGCAGAGCACTGACAACATCATAGGCCCGTTTGTGAAGAAGGGTAAGAAGGTTGCGCTTGTTCCGGGCAACCACGAGACGGTTGCAACAGCTGATTTCCTTGCGAAGAAGTACGGCGCAACTAACCTGCACGGCTACGGCTTGAAGCACGGCGATGTTGGCCTGTTTGGCTGTGGCGGTGCCAATATAGGCATGTTCCAGCTTTCCGAGGACGAGATTTTCTACCACCTGTACAAAAGCCACAAGTACGTCAAGGACGCAAGGAAGAGGATTATGGTTACTCATGTCCATCCTGCAGAGTCGCTTATGGAGCAGTTCTCGGATTTCGTTAAGGGCAGCACAGGCGTAACAAAAGCTATTGAATTGCTTAGGCCCGACCTTTTGCTGTGCAGCCACGTGCACGAGGCATCCGGCTTGGAAGAGACCATTGGCGTCACAAGAATCGTCAACGTAAGCAAGGTTGGGAAGGTTATTGAGATCTAGATAAACTAGTTTGTCAGTAGTTTGTTAGCTGGTTCTGCTGTTGTGATTTAAGTACAACTCGTATGTAGCCCTCCGTACCAGTTCTAGAAGCTGTTCTCCTTGCGTGTCATCAAGCTTTGTAACAAGCCTGTAGCTGACCCTTCCGTAGTCTTCGGTTGGCATCGGAGGGTCTTCATGGTATTTAATCCCTTCCAGAGGATGATATTCCTCGCCCATAACTTCGAACACTGACAAAGCGTAAAAATTCGAGAATTCTATCAAACTCTTGACCTTGAAAGTCCATTGCCCTCGCAGCAACTCCCCTCCCAAATCATTCACAGTAATGCCCCTGCCCAAAACGAAAAGGTGCACAATAACCGGGTAGAGACCGTTTGAACGCGCAAACATCACCCTGACCTCTAAATTTTTTGCGGCGGGGGATTGTTGTGGTTGTCCTATCCTTTCTAACTGCGAATCCAAACTCCTCAGAAAATTTTCCATGCTGTCAGGGTTTGTTGCCACATAAAAAGGGAAGCTAGCACTGTTTTAAAACCTTGCCATTATCGTGCTTTAGAACTACCCTTTCACCACGCCAAGAGGCACAAGCCGTGCTACCAGCTTTCCAAGCTTTGCCTCATTGGAAACTCGGCATACCTCGTCAACGTCCTTGTACGCTGGAACGTTTTCCTCTGCTATGCCTTTCCAGCTTGCTGCCTTCACAATGATGCCGCGCTGCTCAAGCTCTTTTGCGACTGTCTCGCCTCTGTATTTTCTTATTGCCTCTGACCTTGACATCTCCCTTCCGGCTCCATGGGCCGTGCTGCCCCAGCTTCTTTCCTCTGCCTCTGCGGTTCCTACAAGAATGTAGCTTGCTGTGCCCATAGTTCCCGGTATGAATACGGGCTGGCCAACCGAGCGGTAAACCTCGTTCACTTCTTCCCTTCCTGGGCCGAAGCTGCGCGTTGCTCCTTTCCTGTGCACGCATAATTCTTTAACTTCACCGTCTACCTTGTGCTTCTCTATCTTGCCGATGTTGTGGCAGACGTCGTAAACCTGTTTCATGCCGTGGTCTGTGCCCATGACTTTCTTGAAGCTGTCCCTAATCCAATGAACTATCATTTGCCTGTTCGCGAACGCGTAGTTCATTCCTGCGCACATTGCCTTGAAGTATTTCTGGCCCAACTCGGAGTTGAATGGCGCGTTTATCAGCTCCCTGTCCGGCAGACCTTCAAAGCCGTACTTCTTCTCCATTTCCCTTATGTAATCGGAAGCTACCTGGTGCCCCAATCCGCGGCTTCCGCAATGCACCATCACAACAACCTGCCCTTTTCCGTCTATGCCAAATGCTTTGGCTGTTTTTTCGTCATAAACAGCATCAACAGCCTGGATTTCGAGGAAATGGTTGCCAGCCCCCAACGTACCAAGCTGAGGCTTGCCCCTCGCTATTGCAGTGTTGGAAACAGCTGCGGGGTCTGCCTGCTTCATGTAGCCGTAATCTTCTGTTGTTGCCAGGTCGTCCTTTGTGCCGTAGCCCTGCTCCAGGCTCCAGCGAGAGCCTTTTGCGAGGATTTCGTTCATTTCAGCATCTGAAAGCCTTGTCAGGCCTCCTCTGCCAACGCCTGATGGGACTTCTGTGAAGAGGGTATCAAGTAGCTGCTTCAGTTTTGGCTTTATGTCTTCAACTGTCCAGTCTGTGCGAACAAGGCGGACGCCGCAGTTGACATCATCTTAGGGAATAGAAGCAAAAGAGCTTCTAGTTCAATCCTATGCCACCTGGGCTGATAATCCCCTCTTCCGTATCGAATGCTGCCACGCCGCCGATTGGAAATCCGTCAAAGGCTAAATAAGCAGTAGCTTAGTTAGTATCCTTCGTGGGCGTCTGGCATCACGTACGAGTACTTCTGTATTCCTTTCAGGTGGGCTACATTGGCAGCCTGCATCAAAGTCCTGTCCTGCTGTATCTTCTGCACCAGCTTCTCAGATGCGAAGATTCTCGCAGGCACCTTCATGCCGCCATGCTTCGGTATTTCCCACTCGTATTCTGATATTTTCTTTAGCTCCATTGTTGTTGTTTCACCTCCGCTGCGTTGTGGCAGCAGCGCTGGTTTAAAAATTATTTGACATGAGCCAAAACTGTTTCAGCAAAATGCCTTGGCTTGTGGAAGGGCCAGTAGTGGTCCCCCTCAACCACCACGAGCTTGGAATTCTTTATCATCTTGTGAAGCTGTCGCCCGCTTGCAAGCGGGAACATGAAATCATTTGCACACCACAACAGCGTTGTTTTTGTTTTGATGTTCTGGAAGACGTAGCAGGCGTGGGTGCGGCTGCTTGCCTTTATCTGCCTGAACAGCTCCCTGATTTCGGGCTGGTGTAGTGATGAAAAGAACTTTAGCGATGCTGAAAGCCTGCGGATTATGTGCCCAACATTGCCCTTCAGCAGCATAAGCAACGAGCTTTTTAGCAGGTTGACAAACATTTTTGCAAATGACGCATCTCTGGGAACGCCTGCGGTGTTTATCAGAACAAGCTGGGAGGTGAATCGTTTGTCATGTGCAAGCACGCTAGCAACCATTCCGCCAAAGGATATTCCCACAACAGCAGCTTTTTTTATGCCCAGCTGCCGCATCAGCAGCGACACTGATTTTGCAATCTCGCGGACGTTCCTGCAGTTCATGTCAAACATGAAAGGCGCATAGACGGTAAAGCTTTGCGCGAGCAGCGTGAGTGCGTGCTTGTAGGAGAGCGGGTTTGTTGGCCAGCCGTGAAGAAAAATAAGCGGCTTGCCTGTGCCGCCATGAAGGTATCTTACTTTGCGCCCGTCGACAATTGCCGTTTTTGTTTCAAGCCTCATATGTCGACCACGACCTGCACAATCCACTGTTTGCCTTCCTGCTTTACAAGCATGCTGTTGTACGTGCAGGCCTTTACCTGCGGCCCGATTGTTTCGTAGTTTTTGGCTTCATCACCGGCTGCTACGGCGGAAAGTTTGTATTGTTTTTTGCTGCTGCTGATTGAAATTTCTTTAATTTTCGAAAGGAAGAAGTTGTCAGTATCCAGCAGAATTATGAACTGCTCAAGGAAGCTTTGCAGCAGCGCTGGCAAATCGCCTCCTTCAGCGGCAATCTTTTTAGTTGTTTTCGGCTTTACTTTTGATGTGTCAACCATCACGTTGAACATTGCAACAGCTGCGTTGGAGAACGCCTCTTCCAGCGTCTTTCCGTAAGCCCTGAATTTCACATCGGCTGTGTGGGGCAGGTATTCGTATTTTTTCATAAATAGGCGCTACTACTGCCTTCTTTTTTAATGTTTGCAAAATAAAAAGCTTAATAAAGGCGGGAAGCGAAAGTTGCGGTCAATGAAGATAAGCATAGACACAAAAGAGGACTCTCCTGAGGAAATCAGGAAGCTTATCCGGATGCTTTTGGCTTTGGTTGGGGAAAGCAGCGGCTACGGCGAAAGAACGCCTCCGGCAACCGGTGAGGGCTTGTTTGACATGTTCGGAGACCCGCAGGCATCGACTTCAGAACAGCAGCAGCTTGGAAAAGGCGGCAGTGGCAGCTCTGGCGGGATGGACATCAACGAGTTCATAGACAATGCAGACGAGTCCTCATCACAAAAGCCTGGCAGCGATGATGAAGACGTGAGGGTTGTGCCTTATTGATTGGCTAAGTTTTCTGCACTAGTTGCTGGCTGCCGCAGAAAGCCTGATAAACTTGATTCAACATGGCTTCGTATCTTTTCTGCATCATTTCCCTAAGCTCTGGAGTAGCTTTTGATGCCAAAAAGTCTATTTCGTTAGAGCCATTTACTAATCGTAGGAAAGCACATTTGCCTGTCAAGCCTTCTTCGCAGGCTGCTTGTAAACTCTCCTGACCTTGCCAAATTATTATCTCCAGCGCAGTGCCTTCTGCACTGGTTTTGAGGTCTGCTCTGTTGGGGTTGTAAAAAGTAACGTTTATTTCTTCTCTGCCAAAATTCTTTATCGCGTAAAAAGAGCCTTCTACCTCTGGAAAAGGCAAGCCCCATGCAGCAGCGTAATCTGCCAATGCCTTTGATTTTTCATTGAGCTGTAAGGTTGACATGCCTGGGAGGGAATTGACTGCATTATAAATAGGTTACGGATTTGCAAAAAAGGGGCAGTTCTTATTCTTTTGCCCAGAAGTACAGCCTCACAATGAGCTGTGTTGAGTTTGTTGTGTTGCCTGCTATGAACATTGAGTTCGCGTACACCTGCTTCTGCGGCAGGGCTGGCGCGCCAGCATTTGGTTTGTCCGAAAGGTTAAACTTGAAGTCGTAGCTGTCCTCCAGGTTTCTGTCAATGGACTGGTTGATGCAGGTCTCGTTCTTCTGCATTACGCAGTTCCTGAACTCGTCATTATCCCTTAGGTCGGCGAGGACGTTTGGGGGAGCTGTCGGCTGAGCCCTCTCACGCTGCGTGGGGATGAAAACAATCAGGAAAAGGAACGTTATGAATATTGCAATCAGCGCTTCAAGAGTCCTGAACACCCCTTGCTTGTTCACGCTCACCATCCCCGCATCCTCAGCTTGTGCTTTGACTTTGTGGCGTACTTGTCAAGCACAAAAACGCTTTCCTCCTGCGCAAATACGTTGGTTGTTCCTGCCGGCTTTTGGTCGTAGCTGAAAACGATTGCCCCAGTTTCGTTGTAAAGCGTGAAGCTGAATTCCCTTGAGTTCGGGTAGCTGAAGTTGCGCTTCAGAGCTTGGTAGTCGGTCTCGTTCAGCTTCCTGTACAGCTGGAGCGATATGCCTGTGATGTTCTCAGCCACTCCAAAGGCTGTCCTGTATGGGGAGAGGTACTTTAGGGTGTTGTTGAAGTCTCCAGGATGGAATATTATGTCGTACCTTGTTTCGTTTGTGATTGAGAAGTCGGTGTTGAACCGCACGGTTGTGTTTCCGGCGCAGAAGCTCATGTTCGCCCCTTCAGGCATAATAAAGGCAACTCCGCTTGTGCTGTCGTAGAAGTCAATATACCTGCTGGAGCTGCTGTGGCATTCGTTTTTTGTGTAGTTTATGGTTCCTGAGACTGCGTTGTTTACGTGGAAAAAGGTGTAGTTGCGCAGCGTGACCGAAACGCTCAGGTTATGAGGTTCAGTTGCTTGGGTGTTGATGTAGCTGAAAATCCTTGAGTAGCCAGCCACTATGAACGATGTGTGGTTCAGCTGCGTGAAGCTAAGCTTGTACTTAGCTGACAAGGTGGTCGTGTTTGCCTCTGCGGCAGCTGTTTCCGGCTTTAGCGCTACCCCTGATATGCTCATGTTAAAGTCGCTGAGCCGCTCCTTTTCGAAGTGGTTTACTCCGGTAAGCATTGAGTTTTTGAACTCTGAAACGAACCGCTGCGAGTCCACAGAAGCCCCGTTTGTGCCTGCCGCCAGGTCGAAGTTCGTCAGTGGCGTGGTGTAGTTATCCCCTGATGTTACAATCTCGAGGAGGTTCCTGCCCTCCTTGAGGTTTCTTGGGAATACCAGCCAGCTGTCAGCGTGGTCAAAGCTTGTGTTATCTTTAAATGAGAAATTTTTCCAGTCGTAGTTAAACCTCACTATTACCGGCTCGTTGCCTGAGATGTTTGACACGATGAGAAGCGGCAGCTTCTGGACGCTCCACTTTGTTGAATCAACGATGTTGTCGAACACGCGGTCCAGGAGGGCGCTTGCGGGGCTCTGCTGCGTTGGCAGCTGCCTTATTACCATGAAAAAAACCCCGAGGTAGATGAGGAATATGCCAAGGCTGATTATCCAGTCGAGGTCAACGGCCAAGCCCTTCCTTGACCGCTGCATCTTGCCCCTCTTTTTAGCAGTTTTCATGATGAACTTTCACAATATGGAGTTTTGATTCGGAAATTATTTAAAGGTTGCGGGTTTCGGGCTTGGAGGTGGAAAAAATCGGCGGGAAAAGCTCTGTTTTTGTTGCTGCTGTCGCTGCTCTGGTTGTAGTTGCACTGGCTGGCGGCTGCAGCGGCAAACTAGACACTAAAGATGAAAATGTTGCGGCCACTGTGAACGGCGCCAAAATCTACTTTGGCGAGGTTAACGATGAATACGCCTCTCTGAGTGCTGAACAGAGGGAGGGTGTATCAAAGGCAGACACGTTATCTTTCGTTATTGAGAGGGAAATCCTCTACCAGCAAGCAGTGAAGGAGGGGCTGAAGGCAACGAAGGAAGAGCAGCAGCAGGCGTATGGGCAGTTGCTGCTTGAAAGCAACGTCACAGAGCCCGAGCTGGCGGGGCAGCTTGCCGCGAGGAACAGCTCTGTTGAGAAGCTGAAAGTCTGGCTGGAGAAGCAAATACTCATAAACAAACTGCTTGACAAGGTTGCAAAGAAAAGCTACATTATCAAAAGAGAGGAGGTTGAGGCGGTTTACAGCACAAGCGACTTCCGCTCCAGGGGCGTTTCGCTTGAGAACGCCGAGAAAGCCATTGTCGACATGCTGACTGCCCAGCGCCAGAGGGCTGGCACAGAAGCTTACATTAAAAGCCTCAAGGACAAGGCGAAGGTCGTCATAAT
>CAZBFZ010000015.1:0-11301 GCA_964491245.1 uncultured Methanosarcinales archaeon | reverse complement strand
TTTAAATAATTTGCCTGAAACGAATTACGGCCTCATCCACCTAACTTCCCAGTAGCTCACGTCGGCTTCCTCGTCAACAACTCCGATGAGAAGCCTTTTTTTGGTGCTGTGGGCTACCCTGTTCTTGGCGGAGAACTCGTGCCACGTGAGCGTATCCCCCTCATGCACAGGGTATAGTATCCACCTGGCGTGGTCCTCGCCGGGCTTTACCCCCCTGTCGTAAATCCTGAAGTCAGCCCCGAACTTGAGGGCTGTCTTTATGATGTAGCCCCTGTCCCTGATGTCCTTGAATACTGAGTATTTTACCCAGAAGTTGTGCTGGGCTTGGGCTGCCTTTTTCATGAACTGCTCTGCACTTATTGCCTTTTTCCCCCGCGCGGCAGATACTGTTATTTTCCCCCGCTCGAGAAGGTACATTGCCTCTGTGAGGGCAAGCTGCACCCTGCCGTCAGCCAGCAGCTTCCCATACCTGCTCTGGTTGTAGAGCTCCCTTGCGGCGTCGGTGTTCTCGGTAACTACCCGTTCCTTTTGCAGGTAGGATTTTACCTGTTCCTTCGCCTTTTCCGCTTTTTCTAATTTTTCGGCAACAGCGCTCTCCATAGTGCTTTTGTTTTCAGTGGCTGCTTAAAAGCTTTATGCCAAGCCGGCCAAGCTGGCAAAACACTTAAATACGCTGCGAAACGCCTTTTCCGTATGGAAGTTGTTTTTTTGGGAACCAGCTCCATGGTGCCAACAAAGGAGAGAAACCAATCGGCTGTTTTCGTTAGCTACAGGAATGAGGGGATTCTTGTTGACTGCGGCGAGGGAACCCAGCGGCAGCTCAAAATCACAGGAATACCTCTGACAAAAGTAACTAAGGTCCTGATAAGCCACTGGCACGGCGACCACGTGCTTGGCCTGCCTGGTCTCATTCAGACGCTTAACAGCTCTACAACAGGGCACCACCTGCAGGTTTTCGGGCCAAAAGGAACAAAGGCGCAGCTTGAGCACATGAAAAAGGCTTTCCTGATGGAAGAAAAGGGCGGAAGCCTGGCGCTTGAAGTGCACGATGCTGAAGAAGGGGTCTTTTTCGAAACAGGGAATTTTTACCTTGAGGCTGCTGCCTTGGACCACTCTGTGCCCTGCCTTGGCTACAGTGTGGTGGAAAAGGATAAGGTGCACATTAACACGCAAGCAGCCCAAAAGCTTGGGCTGCCGGAGGGCCCGCTGCTTGGCCAGCTTCAGGAAGGCAAATCAGTTGCCTGGAAGGGAAAAACAATAAAGCCAGCTGATGTTACCTACAAAGAAAGAGGGAAGAAGGTTACTGTAATAATGGACACGCGGCTTTGCAGCAGCGCTGTGAAGCTGGCTAAAGATGCTGATGTGCTGATTTGCGAGGCAACATACGCTGACGAGCTTGAAGCAAAGGCGGGAGAATACAAGCATCTTACGGCAGGCCAAGCCGCGGCAATAGCAAACAAGGCAGGAGCAGGCAAGCTTGTGCTGACCCATTTCTCACAGAGATACAAGACAACAGGGGAGATTGAAGAGAACGCCAGAGCCACATTTGACAATGTGGTCTGCGCAAAGGATTTCATGCGGATAGAGGTTTAGCTTAGCATGAACGCTAAAGCAAAAGGCAGTAATGCAGAGCGCGAGCTTATTCATATGTTCTGGAAAGCGGGCTGGGCAGGCCTCAGAACGGCAGGTTCTGGCTCATCCACATTTCCGGCTCCAGATATCCTTGCAGGAAAGGCAGGCAGGATTCTGGCTATTGAATGCAAGTCTTCAGGGGAGCTAAACAGGCACCTGCAAAAACAACAGGTTGATGACCTTGTTTTGTTTGCCAAGATTCTTGGAGCTGAGCCATGGATTGGAGCGCGCTTTAACGATATGAAGTGGGCTTTTTTCAGCCCTGACGAATTGAAAAAAACGGGAGCGGGCTTTTCAGTTTCTGTGAAAATGGTGCGGATGAAGGGCCTTTCTTTCGAGCAGCTTATTGGCGTATTCTGAATCCGGATTCGACACATTTCTAAAACTTTTTATAGGTTTGGAAGAGCTGTTTAGTGCATGAAAAAATGAAGCAAAACAAGCCATCTTTAGGATCGGTGGTCGATTCCTTGAAGGCGTACGTGGGGGAAGATGCCGCAGCGGTAATAAGAGAGTTGACGAAGAAGAATGACTACTCCGAATTTAAGCTGGCGGAAGCCATCGGGAAAGAGGTTAACGGCACCAGGAATCTTCTGTATAAGCTTTACAGCCTCAACCTTGCCTCTTTTATCAAGAAGAAAGACAATAAGGTCGGGTGGTATATTCACTACTGGACCTTCCATCATGAAAGGGTTGGTTCGTTTCTTCTTAATGAGAAAAAAAACAGGCTTGAGCTGCTGAAGGAGCTTGTTTTGAAGGAAAGCAAAAGTGGTTTTTATTCATGCTCTAACAGCTGTGTGAGTGTTGACTTTGACTCGGCTTTTGAGCTCACTTTCCGCTGCCCCGAGTGCGGCCGGCTTTTGAACCAGGAAAAGAACGAGGGAAGGGTTAGGGAGCTTAGGAATGAAATGGAGGTTTTGGAAATGGAGGTTAAGGCGTTGGAAGCGCAAAAAGCTTCTGAGAGTGAAGAGCGGCTTGGCAAAAACAAAAAATTGGAAGAATCGGAAGAAAAAGGAAAGAAAAGCAGGATTTAGCGCCTTCTCCTTATGGCTTTTTCTATCTTCTTTTCCTCTCTTTCTATCTTAATTTCCTCGAGCGCTATCCTTTTGGTTATCGCAAAAAGGTTCTCGTCAATCCTTGCCATCCTTCTCTCCATAAGGACCAGTATCCTGAGCGAATACACAATGGCTGCAAGGGTGCCTATGATTATTGAGAGTATTACAACTTGGATGTTACCGTCGGCCATGCGCCCACCTCTTTTTATGGTTATTAATGCCAATCAAAGTTATCAAATTATAGAAGCTGCTTATTGTGGGGCTTGTTTAAAAAGCTTTTGCTTGACTTTGGCGCTCAAATTCTTCGCTCAAGTGTTGGCGACACAGCAAGCTGCGCCTCCGGCGCTACCCCGACCAGCACACCGCCGCCTTCCCGTTTAGCCGGCCGAGGCGCCCATGGGTTGTTAGGGTCATAGACATACTTACCACGAATCGTCGGGTCGCCGGTGATATAGCCGCCGAGGAAGACAATGCCGCTAGCCATTGACCTATTGATGATGTCGGTGAGCCCGCTCACACGCCACAAGGTGCCAGCCGCTCCTTCAGAAGAAGCTGTTGGAGGCTCAATCATCATCATCTTATCATCATGCCCGAATCGTTCCTTTGCCCGTGCAAAACGGGCACCAACGAACTCGTCAAGCAAGGCCTTATCTCTTGCCAACGCCAGCCAGACTGGATTTTTCTTAGCCTCATCTCTGTTCTGCGGTATGCCACAATACTTGTTAACTTGAGCTTCGCTGAATTTCACGCCAGCCGGGGCTGCATAGGCTTCATCAGATAATTCAACAGCACCGTAAACCAACACAGTTTTAGGAGTTAGAAGTCTAAGGTACTGGGCGTCTGGAGCAACATTCATTCCCCCATTGTGATGCCTCAGTGCGCCATCACCCAAATCAAAACACCCATCCTCCCATGCCTTCAATAGAGAAGCGTAGGCTGGTTTTAACTCTTCAGGGGCATCCCTGAGCAACTTCAAAACTTCCAGATATCTACTCATTAAGCCGGCTGCAGACAAAGGTGTTCTGCCTTTGGCAATAAGGGAGGGCATTTGCTTAATGTTCAGGCCGGAAAACCCCTTAAACCTTTCTCCTTCACCCGGAGCGTTCAACTGCAGAGGCATTTCGCACCGTCACAATTTAACCATCTTTTTATTAGTTGTGTTGCCGCCTAAAAAACCGGCTTCAGCGTCGCCCAGGCGGAATCAAAGAGCTTCTCAAAGGTTGAGGCAAAGAACTTTGACCTCACCAAGATGCCTACGTCTGAGGCAGGGTTTGTTATTTCATCATCCATTGGCATGAGCATGACTTCCTTCCCATCTACGACACAGAACCTCGCGGGGGTGTTGGTGTGCCTGAGCTCTGCAATGCCTGAAAGCTCTTCAAGCTGCAGCTTTGCCTCGCCAGTTACTGGAGCTGCGATCCTAACCTTGACCTTCCTTTCCTTTGCCTTTTTCAGCGCGTTCCGGAGCACGTCCTTTTTCCTCAAAATCCCGGCAGCGGTTGTGGTGAGGATGACACTTTTTTCGGATGTTTTTATCATTCTTTCAAGGTGGTGGTAAAGGTTTTTCCTTCCTTTCAAGCTTCCTGTAAGCTCAAGAGGGTCTATCTCTTTGACGCCGCTCTTGTACATGAGCTTCAGCTCGTCAATCAGTGGGCTGTGCTCTATCTTGCTCAGGAGCTTGTCCTGCAGGTCAACATCTTCGATAAGGCGCTTCCTGACATTTTCGATGACGTGGTCTGGTTGGACGGCTATGTATTTAATGGGCTTCCCAATTTTCAAAATAATAAAGCCCTTCTTTTCCAGGCTCTCGAGAACGTCATAGCTCCTGCTCCTTGGCACCCCAGCCATGTCAGAAAGCTCACCGGCAGACGCAACACCCTTCGCAAGAAGCGCAAGCCAAAGCTTGGACTCGTAGCTGTTGAGCCCTACATCTTTAAGCTGGCTTATGATTTCCTTCTGCATTAACATAGTGGGTTGGGAAAGAAAAGAACTATATAAACCTTTGTATTTTTATTATTTAAGAGTAACAAAAGAAGTCCCACTCCAATGTTTCTTGTGGAAACCGTAAAAAGAGTAAGCATATAGCTCAATAAATTCAATATTGAAGTATTATGGGTTGGTGGGTTTTCCGACGGAAAAGTAAAACGGATATTTTTTAACATATGTGTTATTTTAGCACAATCCTTATTAAGAAGCCCTCACCATTTTCCATGAGAAGTTGGGGTGTTGGTCTTGAAGGAAAAAAACCTTTCGCAGTTTTTTGAGGATTACATCAAAAAAGAGTCAATCTTTGCCAACAAACACGTTCTGCAAACTGGTTTTATGCCTGGCGAGCTTGTTCATAGGGATGGGTTGGTAAGGCAGGTTGCTTCTATCATTGCGCCCGCCTTGCGTCTTGAGAGGCCTTCCAACCTTTTTGTTTATGGGAAAACAGGCACCGGCAAGACGCTTTCGATTAAACACACAACCGACAAGCTTCTTTCAATTGCGAGGAAAGAGTCTGTGCCAATCCGAAGGGTGTATGTCAACTGCAAGCTTAAAAATATTGCAGATACAGAGTACAGGCTCATTGTTAGCTTGGCAAGGGAGCTCGGCAAGCCCCTTCCTTCCACAGGGCTTCCCACCGATGATATTTACAAAGCATTTTTTTCAACCGTGGATTCTGAAAAGCAACTGGTTTTGCTTGTTTTGGATGAGATAGACCAGCTTGCGAAGAAAGCAGGGGATGACGTGCTGTACAACCTTACAAGAATCAATGAAGAGCTGAAAAACGCCCAGATTTCAATTATAGGCATTTCGAATGACTTGTTATTTGTGGACAACCTCGATCCGAGAGTGAAGTCCTCCCTTTCCGAGGAAGAGATTTTGTTTCCCCCCTATAATGCGCTTCAGCTGCAAGATATACTTATGACCCGGGCAGGTATTGCTTTCAAAAAAGATGCCTTTGAGGCTGGTGTTATTGAAAAATGCGCGGCTTTTGCAGCAAGGGAGCATGGTGATGCTAGGCGCGCCCTTGAACTCTTGAGAGTTGCTGGCGAGCTGGCTGACAGAAAGGGCGCAGCCAAAATAATCATAGCGGACGTCGATGCCGCAGAAGAAAAAATTGAGAGGGACAAGATTGCAGATCTTATCACAACACAGCCAAAGCAGGCTCAGCTTGCGCTCTTCTCAATACTTTCCATAAGTAATGGCGCAAATAAGTTTATTTTTACTGGTGAGGTTTATGAGTTGTACAAAAAGTACTGTTCTGAGCTGGGCCTTCGCCCGCTTACCCAACGCAGAATGTCAGACATACTTTCCGAGCTCGATATGCTTGGCATTATAACCGCCCGGGTAATTTCAAAAGGCAGGTATGGCCGGACTCGCGAAATTATGCTTGCGCCGCAAGCCACAACCCCTGTGGTGAAGCGCTTGCTTGAGGAAGCGCTAAACATCTGATTGGCAGTTCAATCTTTAACAGTTGAAGGGCAAAATGAGCCACACCGGGAAAGAGCTAAAAGGCCGTATTGGTGAATTGCTGAAGCACAACATCCTTGTAAGCCCGGAGTTTCTTGCCGCCATTAAGGAAGTGGAAACAGATGGGCTGGGGGGCTTGTTGCAAACAGATGCGGGGCAGCTTCTTGTTGTGAACAAGGAGGTTAGCGCCTTGATAAGGAATAAAGAGCTCAATGTAAACTGGCTTGAGCTCGAAAGATGGAAAGCTATTTCTGAAAAGAAGCAAACACGGGAGCCCTACAGCGCTTTTCTCAACGCCCTTTCTTTGCAGCAGATTCAGCCTAAAGCTGGCGCCACCACAAACCAGCAACCAGACACTAAATCAGGCAACTCTGGCTCTGTTAAGGTTGTTTTTTCATACGCAACCACCCCTGGCAAGAGGGAGGTGGGTGATTTTGTGAGCTATTACAACGCGCGTTATAAGGCAATTCAGGGCGTGCTCACTAAGCGCGCAGAATTGGGAGGTCTTGTGCAAATTGGCAGGCTGAAAGGCAGCAGCTCATCTGAGGCTGCTGCAATAATTGGCATTGTCAAGGATAAGCAGCAGACAAAGCAGGGCAACACGATTCTCACCCTTGAGGATAACACCGGGTTGGTTAATGCGGTAGTTAGCAAAACCCGAAGGGAGGTATTTGAGCTGGCGCAGGACATCGTGTTTGATGAGGTTGTTGCTGTTACAGGCAACGCCCGGGGCGGCGCCATTTTTGTTAACAACATAGTTTTGCCCGATGTTCCCTCCCGGGAGCCCAAGCATTCTCCGGAGGAAGGCTACGCTGTTTTTATGTCTGATCTGCATTTTGGCTCGGCGCAGTTTCTGGAAGAGGAGTTCAAGAGGTTTCTCAAGTGGATAAACGGCAATCTTGGCAATCCCGCCCAGCGCGAAATTGCCGGCAAGGTTAGGTACGTCTTGATAGCAGGCGACATCGTTGATGGCGTTGGCGTTTATCAGGACCAGTATGATGAGCTTAGCTTGAAGGACGTAAAGGAACAGTACAGGGTGTGTGCTGAGTTTTTGTCCGAGATACCGCAGCACATCAAGATAGTCGTGTCGCCGGGCAATCACGATGCAACCAGGGCTGCGGAGCCGCAGACGGCCCTGGCTGAAGAGTTTGCCGCCCCGCTGCTTAGGCTTCCTAATGTCGTTGCTGTCTCAAACCCTGCGGTTGTTAATATCGGCGCTTTAAGGGATTTTCCGGGCTTTGACGTGCTGCTTTACCACGGCTACAGCTTTGACTATTACGTTGCCAATGTTGACTCGATAAGGAAACAGGGCGGTTATGACCGCGCGGATTTGATCATGAAGTTTTTGCTCCAGCGCAGGCACCTTGCCCCTGCCCACACATCAACACTTATCCTTCCAGACCAGGCAGCCGACCCCTTGTTTATAGGGGTTGTTCCTGACATATTTGCCACAGGCCACGTCCACAGGACCTCAGTTTCAGACTATAAGGGAATTATTCTGATTAACAGTTCGTGCTGGCAGGGCAAGACGAAGTTTCAGGAGCGGCTTGGCCACAATCCTCAGCCGGCAAGGCTGCCAATCTTCAACCTTAAGACAAGGGCAACCAAAATAATTAATTTTGGCAAATAGTTTAACGGTAAATGATTGAACAAAAATGAGAACTGACGAAAAAAGGCAAACAAGCCCCGAAATTGACAGGTACTTTTCTGAGATTGACGAAAAGCTTAAGCAGTGTTATGCTGCCGCAAATCTTGCTCGGCAAAAGGGCCACGACCCGGAGCTGACCGTAGACATCCCGTTGGCAACCAACCTTGCCGAGAGGGTTGTTGGGTTGGTGTCTGCTGTTGTTCCCTCCCTTCTTGGCAGCGGGGTTGCAGCCAGGATTCAGGAGCTGGAGAGGCAGTACGGTGCGCTGGCGTGGGAGGTTGCTTTGGTTATAGCTGAGGAAGTTGCCAGCGGGAAGTTTTGCCAGTTTAGTGACGGGCAAGAGGCGCTTGAAACAGGGATAAGGGTTGGTTTTGCATACCACACGACGGGCGTTGTTTCCGCTCCTCTTGAAGGCTTCATCGAGCTGAAGGTAAAGAAGCGAAGCGACGGGAAGGAGTACTTAGCGGCTGTTTTTGCAGGGCCCATCAGGGGGGCTGGCGGCACGGCAGCAGCGTTTTGCCTTGTGCTTGCCGATTATTTGAGGAGAAAGGCAGGCTACGGCGCTTACGACCCTAATGACTTGGAAGTCAGGCGTTTTGTAACAGAGCTCGATGATTATCACGAGCGCATTACAAATCTACAGTATAAGGCAAGCGAGGAAGAGATTGATTTTCTCATAAGGAACTGCCCTATTGAGGTTGATGGCGACCCAACCGAGAAATTTGAAGTAAGCAACTACAAGGACCTGCCAAGAGTTGCCACAAACAGGATAAGGGGCGGGGTATGCCTTGTTGTCTCAATGCTTGCCTTCAAGGCTCCAAAGCTCTGGAAAGAGCTTAAAAGGATCCAGGCCGCATTTGGCGTAGACTGGTCTTTCCTTGAGAAGTTCATAGCCTTGCAAAAGAAAAAGAAAAGCATGGGCAAAGAAAAAGGCGAGGAGTCTAGGAAGCTTGCTCCTGATTACACTTTCATCACAGACCTCGTTGCGGGTAGGCCTGTAGTAACACACCCCCTCCGCCAGGGCGGCCTCCGGTTGAGGTATGGCAAAACAAGGGCAAGCGGTTACTCAGCAGCAGGCATTCACCCTGCTACGATGTTTGTTCTTGACAGGTTTGTTGCTACAGGCACGCAGCTCAAGGTTGAGCGGCCAGGCAAGGCAGCCGCGATTACGCCTTGCAACTCGATAGAAGGCCCTATTGTGAAGCTGCTTGACGGCTCTGTTGCTCGCCTTGATTCGGATACCGCAGCTAGGTCACGTGCCGCAACGGTCGCGGAAATACTCTACCTTGGCGACATCCTTATTTCTTACGGCGATTTTTATGACCGCGCCCATATTTTGGCCCCTGCCGGCTATTGTGAGGAGTGGTATTCTGAAGAGGTGAAAAAGGCGGCCTCGGCAAAATTCGGGCAGTTTTCTTTTGATGTTCTTGCAGAGAAAACATCTTTGCCTGTCAACGAGCTGCAGGCTGCTCTTTCAAGCCCTTTCCCAAGGCCAGCTCCGGAACTGGCGCTGAGGATTTCTGAAGAGCTTGGCGTTCCTCTTCACCCCCTTTTCACGTATTTTTGGTCTGCCCTCTCTTCTGTTCAGTTCACCGAGCTTCTTAACCTTCTCGTGAATGGCAGGCTTGTGCTCGAGGCAGGCAAGGTAAAGCTTATTGTCCCTGTCGGCCATGGCTTGCAGGATAAAGCCGGCAAAAGAAATCTTGAGCTTATTGGCCTGCCGCACCTTTTTGTCAATAACGAGTTTGTCGTAATTCATCATAACGATGCCCTGCCGTTCCTTGCCTCTCTCGGCATTGACGTAAGAAGCTTTTTGTCTTCCACAGAAACCTCAGCCTCTTTTGCCGACATTATGAGGGAAAAAGCCAGCATAGTGTCAGTTGCTGCCCAGTCTGGCCAGTCTGGGCTGGACACGGCCAGGCTTGTTTCGTTGTTCAAAATCAGGGAGAAAGGGGGCACTTTTATAGGCGCAAGGATGGGCCGCCCCGAAAAAGCGAAGATGCGCAAGCTTACGGGAAGCCCACATGTTCTCTTCCCTGTTGGCGAGGAAGGCGGCAGGCTGCGCTCATTCCAGGAAGCAATGGTAAACGGCAGGGTTGTTGCTGATTTTCCCGTTGCAATTTGCCGAAAGTGCAACGCGCAGACCATTTACCCGGTTTGCGAGGTCTGCGGCGCGAAAACGCAGAAGATGTTTTTTTGCGACAAGTGCGGGGTTGTCGAAAAATGTGCCCATGATTACAAGCCGTACTCAACAAGGTCAGTCGCGATCAAGCATTTTTTTGACGCCGCCCTCAGCGCCATCAAGGAGAACACCCATCCCGATCTTATTAAAGGGGTGAGGGGCACCTCCAACCGCGGCCATATCCCTGAAAACTTTGCAAAGGGGATCCTGAGGGCAAAGCACGAGCTCTGCGTTAACAAGGACGGGACAATAAGGTATGATATGAGCGAACTCCCACTCACCCACTTCACTCCATCCGAAGTGCGCACGCCAGTTGCGAAGCTAGTAGAACTTGGCTACGCAAGTGATATTTACGGCAACCCCCTTGCTGATGAGCATCAGATTCTTGAGCTTAAGCCCCAGGATGTTGTTCTTCCTACAAACACAGAATCAACCGATGAGAGCTCTGCCGCAGTTCTTTTCAGGGTCTCAAAATTCGTTGACGACCTGCTTGTTAAGTTCTACAAGGAGCCTACTTTTTACAACCTCGGCTCTAAGGAGGACCTTGTCGGGCAGCTCGTCATAGGCATCGCCCCCCACATTTCGGCAGGCATTGTGGGGAGGATAGTCGGCTTTTCAAACACCCAGGGCCTCTTTGCCCACCCGCTTTTCCACGCTGCCATGCGCAGGGATGCGGACGGTGATGAGGCGGGGGTGATGCTCGTTATGGATGCCCTTTTGAATTTTTCAAGGCAGCTCCTGCCTGACTCAAGGGGGGCTAAGACGATGGACAGTCCGCTTGTCCTGACTTTGCGCCTGGTTCCTGCAGAGGTTGATGACATGGCTCACAGGTTTGATGTTGCATGGTCATACCCTCTTGAGCTTTACGAGGCATCGCTTCTTGGTAAGATGCCTCAGGAGGTGAAGGTTGAGCTTTTGGGGCATCGCCTTAACACTCCAAGGCAGTACGAGGGAATCGGTTATACTCATCCGCTCTCCAGCATTAACACTGGCGTCAATTGCTCTGCTTACAAAACACTGCCTTCGATGGAGGAGAAGCTTAAGGGCCAGATGGCTCTTGCTGAAAAAATACGGGCCGTTGACGCGCAGGACGTTGCCAGGCTTGTGATAGAGAAGCACCTCCTTAAGGACGTCCGCGGCAACCTTAGGAAATTCTCAACTCAACAATTCAGGTGCATTAAGTGCAACACCAAATTCCGGAGGCCTCCCCTGTCTGGCAGCTGCGACAAGTGCCTTGGGAAAATACTGTTCACGATATCAGAGGGCTTCATCATAAAATACCTCGAGCCGGCAATCAGCCTCGCAGAGAAGTACGCTGTCTCTCCTTACCT
>CAZBFZ010000014.1:0-11795 GCA_964491245.1 uncultured Methanosarcinales archaeon | reverse complement strand
GCGTTATGCTTCCGAGTTTGTCCCTGGTTTTGTTGTCGTACAATGAGGAGAGGAACATTGCAAAGTCCATTTCTTCTGCAGTTGCAATAGCAAAAAAGGTCGCAAAGAAGTACGAAATAGTTGTCGTGCACTACGCCGGCTCAACAGACAGCACTGAAAGCATCGTCAGGAAATTCATTGCGAAGAACAAAAACATTAGGATTGTCTACCAGCCCGCTGGCCAGAAGGGCTACGGCGTTGCCCTTAGGATGGGTATTGAGTCAGCCAGGTATGACTACGTTTTCTACACTGATGCTGACAACCAGTTTGACTTGTCGGAATTGCCGCTTCTGCTGCCTTATCTGGAAACATACGATATTGTGTCCGGCTACAGGATGAGCCGCAAAGACCCGTTCGGCAGAATCTTGTCCTCGAAGGTTTACAGCATTCTCATCCGCATCCTGTTTGGCCTGAAGATGCGGGACATTGACAGTGCCTTCAAGATTTACAAGAGGAAAATCTTCAGCGCATTCAGGATTCGCTCGGTTGGCGGCCTTGTTGACGCTGAAATCCTCATCAAGGCGAAGAACAGCGGCTTCAAAATCAGGGAGATTCCTGTGCACCACTACGCAAGGTTTGCCGGGGCATCTCACTATGGCGCCGGCTTCATCAAGCCCTCTGTCGTGATGAGCGTCTTCAGGGAGATTCGCCTGCTCTGGAAGGAGTTGAAGAAGTGATTCGCCATGGCTGCAACGAATTCAGCAACGGCAATTGGCAAGCTTCTTGAAAAAGCAAGCAAAGACGGCAAAAAGGTTCTCGTTACAGGCGGCTCTGGCTACGTCGGTGGGGAGCTTGTGAAGGAGCTTGAGAAGCATGGCGTTGACTATGTTTCTGTTGACAAGAAGAACCCGACAGGGAAGAAAAGCGTCTGTCTTGACCTCTGCGACAGAAAAGCAACTGCCGAAGCAATTGAAAGATTCAAGCCTGATGTGCTTGTCCACTGCGGCACCAACTCTGCCTTGGCATACCGTGACAATTTCGCTGAATCGTTTAGGAACGACGCCATTGCCATGGTTAACATTCTCGAGCCTCTCTCAAAGCTGCCCAGCTGCCGCTTGGTTTATTTCAGCTCGTCTTATGTTTACAGCGGTCTGGATGCAAAAAAGCCAGTGAGTGAAGAAGCAACACTTGACCCTGTCCACAATTTCGGCGTTGCAAAGTCCTTTTTCGAGCGGTTAGTGCTCCAAGGCCATCCAAGCGCTGTTGTTTTCCGGCTGTCGTCAGTGTTCGGTCCTGGCAACGCCCTGAATCCTAACGCAATATTCAGCATGGCTAAGGAGTGCCTTGGGAAAAAAGAGTTGACGGTGTGGGGAACCGGTTCAAGGAAGATGCAGTATGTTTGCATGAGCGATGTCCTCGCTTACGTCTGCGAGGCGTTCACCATGCAACCAGGCATTTACAACCTTGGCGGCAGCGATTACCTTTCCGTAGCTGAATCAGCTGGGATGATTGCTGATTTCTTTGGCGCAGAAGTGAAGTTCCTGAAGGACAAAAAGGAGGGCGAGACGCTTCCATTTATGGACTGCTCAAAGCTCAGGCGCGCCTCAGCCAGCCACATTACGCCCTTCCCGACTGCGCTGAAAGAATACCTCGGTTTGCTTCGGTGTTAAGTCAAGTTTCTAGCTCCCGCCGGTTGCGGTTCGCTTAAACGCGAACTTACTTTTCCTCCCATACGCTTAGCGTGGGGAGGAGAAAGTAACCTAAGCGCAACTTAGGCGCAACCGGCAAAGCAGAGTAAACGTTAACAACTTTATTTACATTCGGGAAAACTTTAAATAGCATCGTTCAACCAACCCGGCTTATGGGGAATGTAAGGGTTGGTGTTGTGGAGAACGCAAAGGCGTCTTCTTACGAAGCTTACATGAATCGTATTGGCAGCGAGAAAATCCCCGCTTACGAGCCCTCTGTTGGCAGGGAGGAGCTTGAGCTTCTTACCGATGTTATCAGGCGCAACTGGCTGTCAGAAAGCAAGTACGCCCGCGAGTTTGAGGGCCGCCTGGCCGGGCTCTGCCAGCGCAAGCATGCTCTTGCCTTCAGCAACGCAACCGCTGCCATGATTGTTGGAATGAAAGCCCTCGGCCTTGGCTCTGGTGATGAGGTAATCGTCCCAAGTTTTACCCACCCCGCTGACCCGAACTCTATTGCCGCAGCCGGAGCAACCCCTGTCTTTGCTGATGTTGATGAAAAAACATTGTGCCTTTCTGTTGGCACAATTGCAGCTGCAAAAACGTCAAAGACAAGAGCCATCCTTTACGTTGCCCTTTACGGCAACCCAGGGGATATAGCAGCAGTTGCTAATTACGCGAAAAAGAACAATCTTTTTCTGATCAATGACTGCGCTGCTGCTTTGCTCAGCAGCCATAATGGGAAGCAGGCCGCTTCCTTTGGCGACTTTGCAGTGCTTTCGTTTTTCGCTGACAAGACCATAACAACAGGGGAAGGCGGCATGCTTCTCACCGACGATGCCGGCCTGTTGGCAGAGTGCAACATCTACAAGCACGACGGCAGGAAGGAAAGAGGTGTTGACCTCATAGAGCGGAAGGGCTTTAATTTTAGGATTACCGAGCTCCAGGCGGCTGTGGGCGTTGCGCAGCTCGGCAAGCTCAGCCGCTTCATCAAAAGGAAGAAGGAAATTCTCGCAGAGTATGAGCGGCAGCTTGGCGGAATTCCGGAAGTCAGGGTATTCAAGTTCGACAGGGATGCCGATGCCGTGCCCCACCGCGTTCTTATCTTCGTTCCGGATGCTGCAGCGTTGGTATCGCATCTAACTCCGCTTGGCATTGGCGTGCGGACAACCTTCATGCCTATGCATTCGCAGCCGTGCTACAATGTCAAAAAAGGATTTCCCATAACCGAAAAGCTTTACGCTACCGGTGTTTGCCTTCCATCAGCCCCATCGCTTACTCAGGCAGACATTGATTTTGTCTGCAGCTCAATAAAGGATTTTTACAGTGGGGGAGAGGGCAGATGACTTCTTGGAAAGTCCCGGCAACAAAGCCGTATTTTTCAGAGGAAGACATCGATTTCATTACTGAGCGCTTCAAGGACATCCTCCGCGGCAACTCCTTCCTCACTATGCACAAGTACGGTGCAGAATTCGAGGAAAAGTTTGCCAGGTATACAGGCACGAAGTACGCTGTTGGCTGCAATTCCGGCACTTCAGCTTTGGAACTCATCTGCCGTGCCCTGAACGTTTTAGGCAAGGAAGTCATTTTGCCTTCTAACACTTTTGTCGCAAGCGCAAATGCCATAATCAACGCTGGCGGCATCCCTGTTTTTGCCGACTGCGGGGATGACATGTGCCTTGACGCAGAGGATGCCATAAAAAGAATCACTCCGAAGACAGCAGCGATTATGCAGGTTCACATCGGAGGCATTGTTTCTGAAAGCACGCTTAAGCTGCAGAAACTTTGCAAGGAGCGCAACATTCATTTGATTGAGGATGCTGCCCAGGCCCACGGCTCCGAGCTTAATGGCATAAAGGCAGGCGCTTTTGGCACAGCCTCCGGCTTCAGCTTCTTTTCAACGAAGGTTATGACCACTGGCGAGGGCGGCATGGTAACTACAAACGATGCCAAGCTGGCTGAGAGCATGAAGTCGCTGCGCGAGTTTGGGAAAGTTCCCACTGGCATTTACATCAATTACTACACCGCCATGGGCTATAACTGGCGCCTTCCCGAAGTTGCCTCGCTCATGGGCATAAGGCAGCTCGCATCCCTTCCGGTTTTCGTGAAGCGCAGGCAGGAGCTTGCTAAAATCTACGACGATGAGTTTGCTGGCAATCCGGACATAACGGTAGTCGAGCCTGCTGACAAGGCTGGCAACAACTACTTCAAGTACACCATCCTGCTGCCTAACCATGACCGCGCAGCTGTCCACAAAGCTTTGGAAGCTGAAGGCATCCAGCCGAGCGGCTACGTTTATGAATTGCCATTGCACAAGCAGCCAGTGTTCCCACAAGATAACAGGCTCTCGCTTCCAAAGACTGAATATGTCTGCGCCCACCACATCTGCCTTCCAATCTTCTACAGCATGGCTGACGACCAAGCTAATTATGTTGCGGCAACTTTGAAGAGGATTTTAAACGAGAAAAAATGAAATGCTTCGTAACTGGCGGTGCTGGCTTCATTGGCAGCCATCTCGTGGACCGTCTCATGGCTGAAGGCCATAGCGTTGTCGTTTACGATAATCTCTCTCTTGGCAGGAAGGAGTTTATTGCTCACCACCTTGGCAGCGGCAAGTTCAGGTTTGTAAAGGGCGATTTGCTCGACCCCAAATCCCTCGCTGCCGCGATGAAGGGGGCTGATGTTGTTTTTCACCTTGCTGCGAATTCTGACATTATCAAGAGCTCGAAGCACACCAGGATTGACTTGGAGCAGGGAACAATAGCAACATACAATGTTCTTGAGGCGATGCGCAGCAACAGCGTTAAGAAAATCGTCTTTACATCCAGCAATGTCGTTTACGGCGAGGCTACCCGCTTCCCGATTCCGGAAGATTATGGGCCGCTCCTGCCGATTTCCATGTATGGGGCCAGCAAGCTGGCTTGCGAGGGCCTGGTTACCGCCTACTGCCACAATTTTGGCTTCCAGGCCTGGATTTACCGTTTTGCCAACATCATCGGAAGCAGGGCTACCCATGGCGTTGTGCTTGACTTTTACCGCAAGCTCCAGAAGAACCAGAAGGAGCTGGAAGTTTTGGGCAATGGCAGGCAGTCCAAGCCGTACGTTGAAGTTACTGACTGCGTAAGTGGCATACTGTTCGGCTTTTCCCACTCGAATGATTCAGTTAACTTGTTCAATCTCGGCACTGGCGGCATGACTGTTGTTTCAGTGATTGCCGATGAGGTTCTCAGGAATCTGGGCCTTGATGCCAAGCTTCGGTTTACCGGCGGTATTCGTGGCTGGCAGGGTGACGTTGCTAAGGTAGCTCTCGATGTCGGCAAGCTGCGCGCTCTTGGATGGAAGCCGAGGTACGGCAGGTCAGACGATGCCATGAGGGCTGGTGTTCGTGCTGAAATCGAATTCCTTAAGCAGGCCCTTGGCCCGGTTAAGGGTGGGAAGCGATGAGCCGTGAGAAGATTCTGGTGACCGGTGCTGCCGGCTTTGTGGGCTCTCACCTGGCTGAACGCCTGGCGCAAAAGGGAGCGCAGGTCGTCTGCATGGTGTGGAGCAGGGACAGTGTGAATTATCTCACTCCTGAGCTGCGGAAGAGTGCTGTTGTTGGCGATGTGAGGGATGCTGCCTTTGTTGAAAAGGCGATGAAGGGCTGCGATGGGGTTTACCATCTTGCTGCCACGCTGAACGAGCCTTCCATTCCCGCCAGCGAATTCTACTCTACGAATGTTGAGGGCACCAGGAACGTGATGGCTGCCGCCTTGAAGCTTGGCGTCAGGAAGGTTGTGCACACCAGCAGCGTGGCCACGATTAAGGAGGACGCGAACAGGGTGAATGAGGAATACCTTTTCAGGGGCAGCTTTGACGGCCCCTACTCGCTTACAAAGTACAAGGGTGAGAAGGTTGCGTTTGAGTACGGCGCCCGAGGCCTCAACGTGACCGTTGTCAACCCCACAATTATTTACGGCCCCAGGGAGACGCATACGCTTGGCCAGATATTCAGGAATTATCTCCAGCCAAAGGTTCGCTTTGTCGGCTTCAAAAATTCTGTTCTCAACCTTATTTACGTCAAGGACGCTGTTGAGGGCTTCATCCTTGCCATGGCTAAGGGCAGGCCAGGCCACCGCTACATTCTTGGCGGTGATGAGATGACGCTTGGCCAGTTTGTCTCGCTGATGGATGAGGTGACAGGCACTGAGAAGCCGGTGATTGCAGTTCCTGATGCCATGCTTGAGTTGGCAGTTTCGATTGTGGAGCCTCTGCTTTCGCTGGTTCACCTGCATCCTCCAATCATGAAGGCGCAGATTAATGCCATGAAGAGGGGGACTGCCGTTGACATATCGAAGTCGAGGAAGGAGCTTGGCGTTCCGAGCAGGCCTGTGAAGGAAGGATTGAGGGAAACGATCGAGTGGTACCGCAAGGCCGGCTACATCAGGATTTAGCGCCCGTGGCAATTACGATGGACCTGTTTGCTAACAAGAAATTTGTCGCTTCAGCAGTAGTAATTCTTCTGCTTGCTTTTGTTGCCCAGTCAGTTTTTTTTGCTGCTTCAAGCACGTACACGTACGATGAGACAGTCAGCGTCATCAACGGCTACTATTACCTGACCACCCATGACTTGCGCCTTGGGCTGAGCCAGCCACCCCTGAGCTATTACCTTTCTGCAGTCCCGCTTTTTTTTATGGATGTCAATTTTGACTTCGATAGGGAGTCCTGCCGCGCATATGACAACTGGCTGTGCGCGCAGGAAATCCTTTTTGATGGCGGGAATGACGCTGCCGGGATTCTTTTTGCTTCGCGGCTTATGTCCATACTGGCGATGGCTGGCCTTGGGGCAGTGATTTTCCTCTTTTCGTCGAAACTTTTTGGCAGCCGTGCCGGGCTTCTCTCGCTTGCCTTGTTTGCCTTGAATCCTATCTTCATATCGCAGGGCTCGCTAGCATTGACTAATCCGTTTCTCGCCTTTTTTGTAGCCCTGAACGTGTACCTTTTTTTCCTTCTGCTGCGCTCATTCTCGCTTCGCTTTTTCATCGCCTTTGTCGCAACCTTCGCGCTTGCTTTGGTTTCGAAGGTGAACGCTTTCCTGTTGCTGCCTGTTTATTTGCTTGTGCTGCTTGTGTTGTGGCGCTGGAAGCCTGCCGGCTTCAGCATTCTCGGGATGCATCCGCGGCATGTTGGCTGGAAGTCGCTCCTCTGGCGCATCGCTCTTTTTGCAGCGATTGTCTTTGTTGTGGTCCTTGCTGTTTACCAGTTCCAGTTTGGCACGCTCGCCAATTCAGTCCCGCCAAAGTATGTTCCTGTTCTTGAGGAGAAGGTGCTGCCTAAGCTGCCTGGCAGTCTTGGCAATGCAGCTGAGTTCGCTGTTTTCCGCTTGCCGTTGCCTTTCCCTTCATTCTTCTCAGGGGCTGCGTGGCACTTTGTTGCCGGCGAGGGTAAGGTTTCTTTCCTGAATGGGGAGGCTTTCACAGGTGTCCGGCCTGCCTTCATTCCTGTAGTTTTGCTGGCAAAGACGCCAATCGCCTTCATGCTGCTTGCTGTTCTTGGCATGGTTGCCTGTGCCAGGCGGAAGAGCCAGGCTTCCAGGCTGGCGCTGCTCCTGCTGCTCGCTGTTTCAGCTGTCTGGGTTGTGTTCTTTTCCTTTAGCGTCAATTCTGGGGTTGCCCACGTTATGCCGGTGTACGCTTTCCTTGCCATTCTTGCAGGCGCGTCAGCATCTGGCTTTAGCCGTGGCAGCAGGGTGAATCCTGTGCTTTCAATCTTTGTTTTTGCAATGCTGCTGTGGTCTGTTTTTTCAGCCCTTTTGATTGCCCCGCATTATCTCGCCTATTTCAACGAGCTCGCCGGAGGCCCTGGCCGCGGCCACGCTGTGCTCGGCGTTCCAAATTTTGACTGGGGCCAGGACCTTGTTAGCCTTAAGGAGTACATGGAAAAGAATCGGATTGGCAGCGTGAAGCTTAGCTACTTTGGCACTGCTGACCCTTTCTATTATGGCGTAAGCTACGAGTACCTTGCCTCCCCGAGGTTTCAGCCGTGGGATTCTGATTATGTTCCGATTGTTCCAGAAAGCTATGTTGAGCCGTGCGGCAGGGCCACAGGCGTGATCGCAGTCAGCGCAACCAACTATCACGGCATTTTTTTGAACAACAAGAGCTGCTATGCGTGGCTCAGGGATTACGAGCCTGTGGCTAAGGTTGGCCACACAATATTTATTTACAGCATCCCTGAAGCAGATGGTGAGACAAAATGAAAGTCCTTGTTGCAGCTTCGAGCGCCTTTCCAAGGTGGAGGGGTGATACTACTACGGCTTTTGTCTACGACCTTTCCAGAAGGCTCAGCGGCCTTGGCGCTGCTGTTTCTGTAGTTGTGCCCCACCACCCTGGCGCTAGGGGCTTTGAGGTTGTTGATGGGATGAAAGTTCACAGGTTTCGTTATTTTCTTCCTTCTGGTTTTGAGCGGCTTTGCTACGGTGGGGGAATCCTTCCAAACCTGAAGGGCAGCTTTCTTGCAAGGCTGCAGCTTCCGTTCTTTATCCTTGCAGAGCTTTTTGCGCTGCTGAAGGTTGCACTTTCAGAAAAGCCCGAAGTTATCCATGCCCACTGGATTCTGCCTCAGGGCTTTGCAGCAGCGATAGTCGGCAGGCTTCTTGGAATTCCCGTTGTCGTTACTGCCCACGCTGGCGATGTTTTTCCCCTTAATAATCCTGTTTTTCGCTTATTGTCTCGGTTTTCAATCAGTTCGGCAGCTGCCGTTACCGTTAACAGCAGCTTTACAAAGGCGGCAGTGGAGAAAATTGCATCAAGAACGGCAAAGGTAATCCCTATGGGCGTTGACTTTAAGCTTTTTTCTTCCGCATCTTCTTCCGCAGCAGCGGCTATAAGAAAAAAGTACGCAATAAAAGGCAAAATGCTTCTGTTTGTTGGAAGGCTTGCCGAGAAGAAAGGCGCCACTTACCTGGTGGCTGCAATGGCAGATGTTGTGAAAAAGTTTCCAAACTCCAGGTTGGTTGTTGTTGGCGACGGCCCTGAAAAAGCCGCTTTGGTGCGGCAGTCGCAGCAGCTTGGCTTATCCGGAAGCGTTATCTTTGCCGGAAGCGTTCCAAACCGGCAGTTGCCGCCTTACTACCGCGCTGCCGACGTCTTTGTCCTGCCGTCGATAGTTGACAGCAAGGGCGATACTGAAGGGCTTGGCGTTGTCCTTCTGGAAGCCATAGCTGCAGGTACTCCTGTGGTGGCTAGCAATGTCGGCGGCATACCTGATATTGTCATCCACAATAAGACCGGGTTGCTTGTTGGGCAGAAAAACCCGCAGCAACTCGCTGCTGCCATAATCAGCCTTCTGAAAAACAAGCCGCTTTCAAGAAAATTGTCAGCATCAGCCAAAAAGCACATAGCGGAGAAATACTCGTGGCAGAAAATTGCCAACAGGTTTCACGAGGTTTTCTCAGCGGTTCTTTCCAAGTAGCACTGCCAGGGCTGTTATTCCTGCCAGCGTGTAGCTCACTGCCGCTATTATGATGTGTGAGCCAAGTATGGCTGCGCTGCTTATGCCTAATTTTCCGAAGAACACTAGTGCAGAGGCCTCCCTTAGCCCGGTTCCGCCTATTGTTACGGGTACGAGTGAGGTTGTTGTTCCTATTGAGTTTATCAGCATCACGTCAACAAATCCCACATCCTGCCCCACCGCGGCAAACGCAAGCACGAAAAGCCAGGAGGAAACCGCCATCCATGCGGCGTTGATTAGAAAGCTGTAAAACAGGAGCTTTTTCCTTTTTGAAAGGTAGCTGTCAAGCTCGCTGACAAACCCGGCAAAGTGCTCCTCGTATTTCCTCAGGAGCCTGCCGAATATTTTCTTCATAAGCTCCCGCGCTTGCTTGTTTGTAACTGCAATGTAAGGCAATAATGTCAGAACTGCGAAAATGATAACCAGCTGCAGCGATTCTTTCACTCCCAGAAATTTAACAAAGCCGACAATTGCAAATGCCAGGATGGTCGCTGAAGTTACTATCTTGTTCAGCAGGCCGACTGCCGCGCTTGTTCCTGTTTCAAGCCCTTCCTTCCTGAGCAGGTAGATTGATGAGAACTCGCCTAGCTTTCCCGGCGTGAACATGCCTGCTGCCCAGCTTACTATGCTTATCCATGCGAGCTTTGCCAATCCGAATTTCTTGTTTGTTGTTTCGTGCGGCTGCAGCAGCACCTTGAATATTAGCGCCCTCATCGCAACAGAGAATATGAATACGGCCACAATCAGGGGGAGATAAGCAAGTCTCGTTCCTGAGAGCGTCTCATAAAGCTTTCCTATGCCAACAAAACTTATCAGGTAGAGGAGTATTGCAGCCCCAACCGTTATCTTTAGCACAGTTGCCACTGTCTTGTCCATTAAGTTACCTCAGCTTTACCAGCTCTGAGTTTAGCTTTCTCGCCAGCTTTTCCCAGGTGTACTCTGCCACTATCTTTCCGTATCTTGCTTTTTTCTTGTTATCCAGCGCAGCGGTTATCTTATAAGTCAAGTCCTCGGCATTTCCCGGCTCAGCAAGGCTTTCAGGGTGGTCCCTGAGCAGCTCCTTCACGTCTCCAACGGCTGTAGCAACAACCTTAACGTTGCACGCCATGTACTCCATGAGCTTGTACGGGAACGCGTATTTTGTCGTTTCGTTTTCCGGCTGTGGCACAACGGCAACATCTCCGGAGTTTATCCCAACCACGACGTCTTTCCTTCTTGGCAGCTCCTTGTAGACTATTCCCGGCTGGTTCACGTTTATGCCTTTGTCCACCTGCCCGCTGAGGAGCAGCATTGCTTCCGGCTTTTGCGCCCTTATCTTGGTGAATGCCTCTATGAGCTTGTCTGCCCCTCTTTCTCTTGATATGTGCCCTGCATAAACTATTATTTGCGCTTTCGCCGGAAGGTCAAGCTTTTTCCTGCAGGCTGCCTTGCCAAGCGGCCTGAAGAGTTTCGCGCTTACCCCGTTTTTGACCACGATTGTTGGCCTGTTTTTCCTTTTCTCCGCAATTTTCTTTCTTAGCGATTCGCTTACGCACACCGCAAGGTCGCAGCTTCTTACCACGTGGTCGTTCACCATCCTTGACAGCAGCCCTCTTTTGAGTAGCGGAAGGTTCGTAAAGTTGTACATTTCGTAGTTGTCCCTTATGTCGTAAACCATTTTCCTTCCTGCCCTCTTCGCAGCGAGGTGCGCTATGTAGCCAAGCAGGGGGTGTGTTGAGCCGATTACGACCTCGTTTTCAGCCGCCATGGTGGTTGCGGCAGCTGCAAATTTCAGCATGTTTGGGATGCCAAACGGGTATATTTTCACGCTCATTCCGTTGAGCTTTGTTGTTTTTCTCTCTTTCTTCACCTGGTCTGCGCATAGGATTGTGACCTCATGCCCCAGCTTCCTGATTTCCGAGAAAAGCCTCGTTTCCCTGCCAAAGTTCTCCATTATCATGTCCCTATTTGTTGAGAACCTCTTCATCAGCAGCAGTATCTTCATGAGAAATGGTCTTTCAGGACTGTATTTAAAGGTTTGGCATGACCTCTTTAGGAAAGAGGTCAATCAGAAAACGCCTGGCGGCTTTTTCCAGCTGCATCCGCCACAGCGGCATTTCTGCCGTAATAATACTTCATGACTATCAGCGTGATGTTAAAAACCACGCCGACAATGTTTGTTGCCACGATTGCAACGTCTTTTCGGTTGATGCCGTATGCAATCCACATTGCCATTCCGGTGAGGAGCAGCGCGTTCATCATGTACGACAAGTCCTTGAGGTGCTTTGTCCTGTAGCCCTTGATTATCTGAGGCACGAACCCTGCCATTGTCACCACGCCTGCCACAAGCCCGAAGATTTGCCAGTTCATCCTTTGCCGCCCTGTTTTGAGAAAAAGTCCTCGTACCACTTTATAGTTTCCTTCAAGCCGTCATCCAGCCCGAATTGCGGCTGCCATCCCAGCACTGTTTTGGCCTTTGCCCAGTCAAGGTATTGCCTTTGCAGCTCGTTCTTTGCCTCGTTGAGTATTACCGGCTCAATTCCCAAGTCGCTGCTGCGACTGGGCCCAGTCGAGCGCTCTCGACTTGGGTCCTTCCCTGCTGCAGCAATTATCTTTTTTGCAAGCTCAAGCACGCTGACAGGGGTTTCAGTCCCGAAGTTG
>CAZBFZ010000013.1:0-13285 GCA_964491245.1 uncultured Methanosarcinales archaeon | reverse complement strand
TTGCAGCTTCCGGGCCGTAAATTGTGAGTTCGTCCACCTGCCGCAGCTTTTTCATAGCTCTTGCAGTCAGCATTTTTTCATGCTCGTGCACGTTTTCCATTCCCACAGCCTTTAGGTAGTCAACGGCTGCTACCAAGCCAACCGCTCCTGCCACGTTTTGGGTTCCGGCTTCGAACTTCCACGGCAGCTCGTTCCACTTTGCGCCTTCTAAGCTTACCTCGCTTATCATGTCTCCGCCAAACAGTAGCGGCTCCATTTTCTCAAGATGCTCTTCTTTGCCATAAAGCACCCCTATTCCTGTCGGCCCCAGCATTTTGTGCGCTGAAAACGCCATAAAGTCGCAGTCCAGAACTTTCACGTTTACTGGCATGTGCGGCACTGACTGCGCAGCGTCCAGAAAGGTTACCGCGCCAACTTCTTTTGCTGTGGCAACGATTTCCTTTGCCGGATTTACTGTTCCGAGAACGTTGGAAACGTGGGTGAATGCAACAACCTTTGTCTTTTTGCTTATCAGCGATTGCAGCTGCTTCATTTTCAGTTCGCCGTTTTCGTCAATCTCAGCATACCTTACCTTTGCCCCTGCCCTTTTTGCAGCCTGCTGCCACGGAACTATGTTGCTGTGGTGCTCCATCTGCGTTAATACTATCTCATCGCCCTTCTTTAGCTGCCGCGCCAGAGAATTCGCCACTATATTGATTGATTCTGTGGCATTCTTGGTGAATATTACTTCCTCCACCCCCTTCGCTCCGATGAATTCGGCAACCTTTTCATGCGCTTCATCGTAAGCGTGGGTTGCTTCCTGGCTTAGCCTGTGCACTGCCCGGTGCACGTTTGAATTGTAGCTTTCATAGTAGTCATTCATTGCCCGTATTACTTGCTTCGGCTTTTGCGTTGTGGCAGCATTGTCCAGGTAAACAAGCTGTTTTCCATAGACCTTCCTTTTCAGTATTGGGAAGTCCTCCCGTATCTTTTTGACGTTAATCATTACCCACAACCTCTAAGCTTCTGCAGCAGCCATTATCTCTTGCCCTGCTGTTTCCATCTTAGTTGTTATTGTTTTCCTCATGTCTTCTGTCATTTCTTCGAAAGGTATTTCCTTGAGCAGCGGCTCAAAGAACCCTTCAACCACAAGCGTGACCGCTTCCCTGCTGCTCAGGCCCCTGCTCATCAGGTAGAATAGCTTCTCGCTGTCAAGCTGCCCCACCGCCGCCTCATGGCTGGCTTTGACATCGTAATTGTCAATCTCTAGCTTTGGTATTGGTGAAGCCCTTGCCGTGTCGCTGAGCAGCAGGATGTTTGCTTTCTGGTGCCCTTCTGAGTTTGCGGCATACTTCATTATCTTTGTGAAGCTTTGCACAATTGCCCTGGCTTTTCCCTGCAGTGCCCCCTTGATTCTTATGCTGCTTTTCGTGTTTCTGGAGTTGTGCACAGCCTTTGCCATGATGTCAAGCTGCTGGCTTCCGTCTCCAAAGAAGGCCCCTGTGTTGGTTGAGGATGCTCCCTCGCCATTGAGCACAGTGCTTGTCTCCTGCCTCGTGCTTTCCCCCCCGATGCAGATGTCAGCCCAGTCAGCAGTCGCATTTGCTTCTGCCAGCGCCTTTCTCACAATGACGCTGTTGACATTGCTGCCGAGCTTCTGGAGAGTCGCGAATTTAACTGTCGCGTTTGGCGCCGCCTTGATGCCAACGCCTTCAATGCGGTATGCCTTGCCATCGGCGTTTGCTGTTGCCGTGAGTGATTCTGTAATGGCAATGTTTGCGTTCTCTTCCGCAACCACGACTATTGCCACAATCTCGGTCTGCTTCTGTCCAAGGGGCAGCGTCACGTGCGTAGCCGTTTCTCCATATTTCCCTTTCGGCGCATACACGAAGATGCCGCTGTTCCAGAAAGCTGAGTGGAGAGCGTCCAGCTTGTGCCTGAAGTCGCTGCTTGTCATCAGGGGCCTGAGCACGTCTTCGTATTTGGAAGCGGCAGCAGACAAGTCCTCTATTATCACGCCATTTACGCCTCTGCTGCTATGTTGTGTGATTGTTTCCAGAGGCCTTAATTCAGAAATGTTGATGGTGTTTGCCGCATTTACGCTGAGGCCATAGCTGAGCTGCGGCATTTGCAGCTCCTCAAACGCCTTGAGCGAGGAAAGACGCTGCTGCAGCAGCCATTCCGGCTCTTTCTTCTCCCTTGACAGCGCTCTGGCTGCCTCTTCGTTCAGCACTGTTTCGGTTTCCGCCACGTTTGCCGATTGCATTGTCATGAAACTTATTTCTGGAATTGAAAAATTGGCCGCGCCACAAGAACTACCCGATTGCTCCTGTCATGTCAAGCTGTATGAGCCTGTTCAACTCCACAGCGTATTCCATGGGCAGCTCTTTCATTATCGGCTCTATGAAGCCAGCTACTATGAGCCTTACCGCATCTTCCTCTTTCAGGCCTCTGCTCATCAGGTAGAATATTTTCTCTGTGCTGAGCTTCCCGACTGTTGCCTCGTGCGCTATCTCAACCTTTTCCTCGTTCACATCCATTACAGGAACAGTATTCGACTTGGATTCCTCATCCATGATTAGCGCATCGCACACAGCGCTCACTCTTGAATTTGTTGCCCCTTTGGCAATCTTAACCAGCCCTCGGTAAGTTGTTACCCCTCCGCGGCTGCTTATGCTCTTCATCTTTATCGTTGAGGAAGTATTCTTTGCAAGGTGGTAAACCTTGGCTCCTGTGTCCTGGTTCTGCCCTTTCCCCGCATAAGCTATTCCTAAGTGGTCTGCCCTCGCACCCTCTCCCTTGAGGATGCTGCACGGGTATAGCATGGTTCCCTTTGAGCCCGCATTTCCCCCAATCCACTCAATTACGCCATTTCTTTCCACAACCGCCCTTTTAGTATTCAAGTTGTATGTGCTTTTGCTCCAGTTCTCCACGCTGCTATACCGGACTCGGGCGCCTTCCTTTACGTAAATCTCAACCCCTCCAGCGTGGAGTGAGTTGACAGAATATTGCGGCGCACTGCAACCTTCAATGTAGCTTACCTCACTTCCTTCTTCTGCGATTATGAGAGTATGCTCGAACTGCCCTCCCTTTCTGGCATTCATCCTGAAGTATGCCTGCAGAGGCATTGTTATCTTTACGCCCTTTGGAACATATATGAATGTTCCTCCAGACCACACAGCGGCATGCAACATTATGAGCTTGTGGTCACTTATTGGTATGCACCTTGTCATGAAGTATTCCTTCACGAGTTCTGGGTATTTCTGCACTGCAACATCCATGTCCTCAAATATCACTCCCTTCTCCTCCCACTCCTTCTTCAGGTTGTGGTAAACAACTGAGCTGTCATACTGCGCTCCAGCCCCAGCCAATGCTTTTCTTTCGGTTTCCGGTATTCCGAGCATGTCAAATGTCTTCCTTATCTCGTCCGGAACGTCCTCCCAGTTGCGGCTTTGCGCCGCGTCCGGCCTTGCATAGTAAACTATATCATCAAAGTTGATTTCGCTGAGGTCAAGCCCCCATGTCGGCACTGGCGTTTTCTTAAACCACTCGTACGCCTCAAGCCTTTTCTTTAGCATCCATTCGGGCTCGTTTTTGTCTTTTGAGATTGCCCTGATTACGCCCTCGCTCAGCCCTTTCTCCTTCATGAGGTAGTGCTCGGGCTGCCTGATTGAGTGAATCTTGCCTGCCGCCTTCTCTATCTGCAATAGCAGTTCCTGGTTTGCCATCTTATTTCACCTGGAAGCAAACGTCGCAGTTGTGCTGTATGTCAGCAACTGATTTATGGACATTGCAAAGTATTTTCTCCTTCCTTGCAAGCTCAAGTATCTTCTGCGTCTCCCTTACGAGGTCTTCCTTGGTCTTTATCCTTTTGACAGAAGCATATATTTCCTTATCAACTGTGCTGTTGAATTTCACATCCGCAGCCCTTTTGGAGTTCATGTACTGGCTTATCGTTGACTCCTGCACGCACAGTAGCCCTGCGATGTCTTTCTGCTTCATGCCTTGCCCTTTCAGCGCAGATGCCATCCTGCTTCTTATGGCTGGCAGTATGTAGAAAACCTCAACTTCCTGCGGCTGTATGATTTGCAGCTTCATTGTAGTTTCATCCCCAAACTAACCGAAATCCACACTAAATTCACTATTGTGAACTCATATTTAAAGGTTTGGGGAATCACGGGGTTGTAGAAAGTCTCGGTTTTTGCTGACTTCGGTCGTTGCCACGACTCACTTATCCTCCCCTACGCTTAAGCGTGGGGAGGGAAAGTGACTTTGGCGTAAGCCAAAGCGAAGGCAGCTCAGCAATTTTTTCTACTGAGCCGGGAATCAGCATCAAAAACTATTTAAACGCCTTTTTCAGCAACAGCAGCACGATGTCTAAAATCCGCGTTGGCATTAACGGCTTTGGCAGGATTGGAAGGATGTTTCTCAGGGCAGCAGCAGGTGAGAGGGACATCGAGATTGTTGCGGTGAATGACGTTACCGACGCAGCCACTTTGGCTCATCTTCTGAAATATGACTCTGTCCACAGGCAGTTTCCCGGCAGTGTTGAAGCGGCAGCCGATTCTTTGACTGTCAACGGCAAAAAAATCAAGGTCCTCTCAGTCAAGGACCCTGAGCAGCTCCCGTGGAAAGACCTCAAAGTTGATGTCGTGGTTGAAAGCACAGGCATCTTCACTGACAAGGACTCTGCTTCCAAGCACATAACAGCAGGCGCCAAGAAGGTCATTATCACAGCTCCTGCAAAAGGGCCTGACATAACAATCGTGCGTGGGGTGAATGACAAGTCCTATGATGCAAAGAAGCACAACATTTGCTCGAACGCCTCCTGCACGACCAACTCGCTAGTCCCTGTTGTCAAGGTCCTTCAGGACAAGTTTGGCGTAAGGCACGGCCTTATGACTACGGTCCATGCCTACACAAACGACCAGCGCATCCTTGACCTTCCGCACAAAGACCTGAGAAGGGCAAGGGCTGCAGCGTTGTCAATAATCCCGACAACAACTGGCGCTGCAAAGAGCGTTGGCGATGTCATGCCCGAGTTGAAGGGTAAGCTTGACGGCATGGCTCTCCGGGTTCCTGTTCCTGATGGCTCAATCACTGATTTTGTTTGCGTCGTTGAAAGGCCGACAACTGTTGAGGAAGTCAATAAGGCATTTAAGGAAGCCGCGATGGGCTACATGAAGGGCATTATCCAGTACACTGAGGAGCCAATCGTTTCAGTAGACATTATCGGCAACCCCCACTCTTCAATTTTTGACGCAGCCTTGACAAAAGTCGTTGATGGTGTGCTTGTCAAGGTCTGCGCCTGGTACGACAACGAGTGGGGATTCTCCAAGCGGCTTGTTGATGTCGTGAAAATGATGTAGCCCAAAAACTATTTATACGCTCTTCCTTTCTGCAGCGGCTATGTCACTCAAGCTTCCATCCATTAAGGACAAAAGCCTTGAAGTCGCTGGCAAGGTCGTTCTCGTAAGGGCGGGCATTGACGCACCCCTTGATGACGAAGGCAAGGTCACTGATGACACAAGGATTCAGGAGGCTGTTCCCACAATTAAGTACCTGTTGCAGAAAGGTGCAAAGATTGTTTTGCTGGTGAAGGTCGGCAGGCCCGGCTGGAAAGTTGTTGAGTCACTCCGTGTTACGTCAATAGCTAGAAGGCTTTCAGAGCTGCTGGGCCAGGAGGTAAAGGCGCTAAGGGACTGCGTTGGTGAGGAAGTTGAAAAGGTTGTTGGTGAGCTGAAAGACGGTGAGGTTGTGATGCTTGAAAACGTGTTCTTCCATCCTGAAGAGGAAACTAATGACACTGTTTTTGCCCAGCAATTGGCAAAGCTTGGCCAGATTTACGTGAACGATGCTTTTTCCAGCTCTCACAGGAATCAGACCTCTATTGTGGGCATCCCAAAATATCTTCCATCTTATGCCGGTTTGCTGCTTGAGAAGGAGATTAAGGCGCTGACGACCGCTGTTGAAAAGCCGCGAAGGCCACTTGTTGTTGTGCTGGGAGGGGCAAAGGTCTCTGACAAGATTGGCGTAATCCGCAATCTTGGCGCAATTGCGGACAAAATCCTCATTGGCGGCGCAATGATGTTCACGTTTTATCGTTCAAGGGGCTTTGACGTTGGCGGCAGCAAATTTGAGGCTGACAAAGTAACACTGGCAGATGACCTCCTCAACGAGTTCTCCGGGAAACTGATGCTGCCTGTTGACGTTGTAGTTGCTGACAAGTTCGCAAACGACGCCAGGAGCCAGGTTGTGGCGGCAAGCGAAATCCCTGCTGGCTGGATGGGGCTTGACATTGGACCAGAGTCAGTTCGCAGATTTGCAAAGGAACTTTCGGAATCTGGAACAATAATCTGGAACGGACCGATGGGCGTTTTTGAGTTCCCGGACTTTGCAGAAGGCACAGTAGCTATGGCCAAGGCGATCTCGGGAATGACGGGCAAGGCAACTACAGTAATCGGGGGCGGCGATACTCTTTCGGCTGTTGACAAGGCAGGCCTGAAGGGCAAGTTCTCTCACACCTCAACAGGAGGGGGGGCCATGCTGGAGCTTCTTGAGGGAAAGGAGCTTCCTGGCGTGGCTGCTTTGTTAGCTAAATCTGATTAGTTGTTACCAAAAAGTTTATATATATACGTATCACTGGAACATGATTAATTTTGTTATGGTTGGGGTTTGGGTTAGTTAAGGGGGAGTAGAAATTGGTGCTTTCCGAAGAAGAGGTTAGAAAGTCATTTGCCAGGGTTAAGGAGGATATCCTCCAGATAAAGCGCTCTATCAACAAGCAGCTCTTTTCTGTTGAAGAGATGAGCAAGGCCGCCGGCAACGCGCTTGGAAAGGAGGAATTCTATGCCTTTATCAAGCGCCTCGGCTCGAAGATTGAGGAGCTTGAGAACAGCTTCCCTGCAAAGTCAGACAAGGAGGACGTTGACGAGCTTGCTTCTGGAATTCGTGAAGAGGTTGCAGCCCTGAGGAAGCTTCTTCAGCAGCGTGACGATATAGCTGGTGAGGTTCGTGAAGTAAGAAGCCTCAAGGGAAAGGTGCTTGAGCTTGATGGCAGCTCTGTTTCAAAGGCAGAGTTCTCAAAAGAGGCAGCAAAGCTCAAAGCCGAGCTCTTCGCAGTCAAGGCCGCTTCAAAAACTGCTGCCACAACCGCAAGTAGCAGCCTCGATTCATTGTCATCGTCATTGTCAAAGCTCAGCAGCAGCCTTGCAGACCTTGGCTCAAAGCTAAACTCGCTCGCTGCAAAAGCCGTCGTCAAGAATGACATTGCAGCTTTTACCGACAGGATTGAGTCGTCGCACCAGGAAGCCATGCGGGGATTTTCTGCTCTGAAGCGCGACGTTGACAAGAAAACCGCCTTCGCCAGCACTGTTGAGGAAAAGCTCTTGGCGTTCAGCGAGAAGCTGGTCGAGTCAGAAAACGCTATTTCCAGCATGAGCGCGCATGTTTCAAAAAAGCTTGTAGACAAGTCCGCGTTTGAGAAAAGCATAGGCGAGCTTAGGTCAAAGCTTAACGACGCCCAGAAGCTTATAGAGTCCTCAACGAGTGAGGTTAACTTTGATGATTATGCCACGAAGCGCTCGGTGAAGCAGCAGCTTTCTTCCATTTCCGAGTCTGTTTCTGCTGTTCCCTCCAGAGTTAGTTCTGTTGAGGAGCAGCTGGGCTCTTTGAAGTCGCAGCTGGATTCTGTCCAGAAAAGCGTGCAGAAGCAGCTTGGCAGGGAAGCCCAGAAATTTGCAGCCGCGAAAGACATTGAGAAGGTGCGTGAAGAGCTGGAAAAGGTGTCATCGAGCTTTATCCCTCCTGGCGATTTCTACTCAAAGCTTGACAGGATGGAAGGCTCCTCCGCAAAGGCCTTTGACGATTTCAAAAAGGAAATAAGGCGGCAGAGGGAGCTTTTTGAGGAGCGCCTCAAGTCCCTAGAGTCGTACTACCGCTCTTCTAATGAAACTTTGAAGGCAGAGGTTGAGCGGCTTCGCAGCAGCATCAAGGCGCTTTCAAAAGCCGATGATAAGGCACGTGCCGAAATGGCGAAGATAAGCACCTCGGCAGCGAAAGCTGCAGCCAAGACGGCAGCCGACCTCATTGAAGAGGCAGAGGAGGAAACAAAGGATGGCAAGGAGGGCAGGCGCGGCAAGGGGCTCTCACCTCTCGCAGTCTCTGTCATCATAGTTGCATTGCTTCTTGTTGGCTCTGTCTCCTATGTTTTGCTGAAAGGCGGGGAGAAAGCTCCGGTACAGCCTGTGCAACCCCAGGAAAATTTCACGCAGCCAATTATCCCACCAATAGCAGCCGAGCCAGCTACTACACCGGAACCAGAGCAAACGGTTGAGCCTGCTGAGCCAGTTGCCCAGCAGCCTGAACAGCCTCCGGAGCAGCCAGAAGAAGAGCAGCAGCTGCCAGAACCTGAAGCTTCTAACGCCACAGCAAACGCAACAATTCCCTCAAACATTTCTGCAGCTGTAAACGAGTCAAAAGCCCCGGGCAGCGATAGTGAGTGCAGGGAGCTGCTTGAGTGCCAGCAGCGCGCCGATGGCCAGTTCGGGTTTGACTGCTACTTTGACAACGCCAGCAGCCTGTGCCGCTGCTTTGTTGGGGGGATTGAAAAGTGCCCGCAACTGCTTGTCGAGAACGAGACCGCCAGGGTGAACGAGTCTGCCATGGAAGGCAAGGAAGAAGCGAAAGGCAAAGCCCCCAGCGTCAGGTACTACGGCATCGTTGCCTTTATCGTTCTTGTTGTTGCCTTCTTCGCTTACAGGACTTTGTTTGTGAAGGAGGAGGGTGAGGAGAAAAAGGAAGAAGGGGCAGAGAAGGCGGTGAAGGCAGAGAAACCCCGCGAAAAGCCGAAAGCCAAGGAGGGGAAGGAGCCCGAAAAGCCCTCTGCAGATGAAGATGATGACGTAATTGACCTTGAGGAGTTCTTTGAGAAAAAGGAGTCTAAGAAGAAGTAGAAACCAGGATTTTTTCTTTGCTTCGGCTCCCGCTTTTTATTGCGAACGCTTTTCCTGTTGCCTTTTTCAGGAATTTTAGCAATTCCCTGTTTGCCTTGTCCTTCTCAGCAGCAGCTTTTATGTTTATCACGAACGCTTTTTTCCCGCTGCTGTAGCCTGTTATCTCGTTTTTGTCGCTGTTGGGCTTCACCACAACTGAAATCACGTTAGAATTTCTTATTGCAGCAGCTGCTTGTGCTGCCGCTGCCGTGAAATTGCCGTCACCCATACTCCCGCCACTTGTGCCTGCATTTCGTGCACTGGTGGAACTTTGTCTCGCCCTCGTCTCCGGCTCGTGTCTGCCTCGTCCAGTAATAAGCCAGAGGGTTGTGGCACTTCGGGCACTCCGCCTCTGTTATGGGGGCTGTGATTTTGTCGTGTTGTGCGGCTTCGAATGACCTTTCTTCTTTCTTTTCTGTTTTTTTCTCCGTTATCTTTGCTGATTCAACGTTGGAGCTGCTGTAGCCGCAGCTGCACCGCATCACAGCCTTTCCATCTTCGTTTTTCGGCAATAAAATTGAGCCACACTTCGGGCAGAACATTTTTATCCCCTAACCGCTTTTACAATATCCGTGAAAATTATCTTCACATAGCCCAGGTAAGGCACTTTTACCCAGCCAGTTCCTATTATCCTGTCCTTGCTTATCTCCTTTTCCTCGTCCCTCTGTCCTGCGTTTGCATCCCCTTTTGTTGAAAAGTGGTAATTTCCGTCTCTTTCCCGCTTGTCAACAACCCTGTGTATTATGGGCTCTGGCTTCCCTCCCCTGAAAACAAGCACATCTCCAACCTCTATGTCTTTAGGGCTCTTTCCTTTGAGTATGATGAGGTCTCCCTTTCTGAATCCGTTGCTCATCTTGAAGCTTGTGAAGTCTTCCTTTGAAATGGCGAATGTGGCGTAGTTTTTTTCCATGCTGGCCCACCACTCTTCAAATCCTGCATAGTGGTTCATGCTGTCGCTTATCACCGCCACAACTGGGCTTTGTGTATGGAGGACCAGCCCCAGCCCAGGGTAGACAAGAAACTTGATTAATAGGAAAGCCAGCGCCGCATTGAAAATCCAGCTCCATACGCTGTTGTCGTTCCACACAAAGTTCCAGAACTTCTTCGCCGCGCCCTTTAATTTTGCCATGATTGCCGCCACAGACTTCTTGTCCTCCTTGCACAACAAATAAAAAGGTATCGCTTTTCCGGCTTGTTATGGGTCGCAGGACTAGCAAGCATGCCAATTATTTTGAGGCAATCCTCCAGCTGCGCAACCCTTACGGGGATGTTGACGACCTAATTCACTATGTTTTGCAGAAAGTCAAGGAAAAGGCACAGGAGGGTATCTTCATCGCGAAAAAGAAGAAGGTTACGAATGGCTTTGACCTTTACCTGAGCTCTAACAGCTTTGCCGTTGAGACAGGAAGGGAGCTTTACCGCGCATTTGGAGGTGAGTTTAAGGTGAGCAAGAAGCTCTTTTCGCAGCACAAGCTAACCAGCAAGGTCCTTTACCGCGTTACAGTGCTTTTCAGGGCTGCACCATTCAAGGTTGGCGATGCGATACTTTTCGGGGGCAGCCCGCTGAAAATACTTGAGATAGCTAAGAAGGTTGCTGCCGTGAACATCGAAACCGGCAAGCAGCTTGAACTGGCTTACAAGGATATCCTGAGGGGCTTTGAAAGACTTGAGCCCGTGAAGGCGATAGTGTCAAAAACAAGGCCGCAGCTCGAAGTCATACATCCGGAAACGTTCCAAAGCGTTGCCGTTCTTCCCTTAGCAAGGAATTCCGGGCTTGTTCCGGGTGAGAAAATAAAAGTCCTCACCTCAGAAGGGAAAGTGTGGCGTGCTACTTAGAGCTTGCAGCCAGTCAATAGGGCTTATCACCTTAAGCACTGGCTGTTAGGCTTTACCGAAGCTTTCAAGAAAATTGCGAGTCGTCACAATCTTTATTCCTTTAAACTTCTTTAAACGAAGCAGATCCTTATCGCCAGAGACGATGCAGCTTGCTTTGCCGTCTATAGCTGCCTCAATTATTCTGTTATCAGGAGGGTCATTTTTTACCGCGTCAATCTTTGATGTTGTGATTACAACCTCTGATATTGAAAGAATTTGTTTTAGGACAGCCTCAACTTGCTCATTTGAAAAGCCAAATTTTGGCCTTGATATTACTCCTTTCAGTTCCGTGATTATCTGTGGCGAAATTACAAGCCTGAAACTGCCAAGTTTAGCCTTTTTTAATAGCTCGTACTGGTTCCCTTTTGCTATGGTTGCAGAAACCAGGATGTTCGTATCAGCAACTATCCTGATCATGCAGACTCACGCGCAGACTTTCTGTATGAGGCTATTTCCGCCTCAGCGTCTTTTTCCTTCACTCCGCTCTTTTTAGCAGCTGCCCATGTGGAGCTGAAAGCCTTCTCAAACTCGTCAATTGACTTGGCAGCCTCCAGATTTTTGACCCTTTTAAGCACGATGCTGTCGCTTAAGTCATACACCAGAAAGCGCTCCCCCTCCTTTAATCCTTTTTCCTCCCGCATTTCCTGCGGAATGACCACCTGCCCCTTTGACGTCATCCTTGTAATTTCTATCGCCATTTCTATCGCCTCCATTCAGTAAGATTAGTAAGATTAATCTTATATTTAAAGCTTACGTTTTCCTTGCCCATTTTGTAAACGTGCCCACGCCTCATCCTCTTCCTTTCTCAGCCAGTTTTTGGCGAGTGATGCCTCGCTTGCTTTGTAAGTATTAAGGCCGCTGATATTTTCCCTGTCAAATAGCTTCTCCCTCAGCATTTCCCTGATAAAGTCCTGCAGCTGGTCGTATCCGTGCAATCTTGCGTGCTTCTTTGCCTCAGCCAGCATTTTGTCCGAAAGCTTCAAGCTTATCTGCGTACCCATAAATACTAAGAAATACGTTTTAGTATTTAAATGTTTTTGTGCCTTCATATGCAGTCAAATGCTGTTCCTGCTTAAATACCTCACGCACACATGTCCAGTGTCCAGTGGACGTAAAAAACCGAAAATCTTTCAACAATCACCGTAAACCTTCCGTAATTTCACTCATAGGAGCCGCCAAAACGCCTTCACGAGCCACTGGACACACCACCACCGATCCATAAGCCTATGCTACATAATTATAGTTAAATGACATTGGGTTTCGGATTCTATCGAAAATCAAAAGTTTTATATATATTCGCTAAAATATTTAATTGTATGAAGAATATAATCTTTGCACTACTAATTCTTCCTATAGTAATAATAGCAGGTTGTGTTGGGCAAGATAAAGAGTCAATAATTCAAAATGTGAAAGAAAAGTATGACCCAGTACAGAGTTATGTTTGTGAAGGGTTTGTTAAGTGTGTTGGTTCCGAATGTGAAAAAGTTTCTGAATGGATAAAAGCTAAATGGGGTGTGGAGAAACCAGATAAAATACGCATAGACAAAGAAATACCCTTAAACTTAGGTGCATCTTATCCAATCACACTTATTGTTAATGAAAATGTGGAATATGAAATCAGTAGGACAAGTTCACTTGGAGTAGAGGGGCGATCCGCATCTAAAACTATATTCCCAAATAAACAAGCTCTTGCAACAATTATATCTACACAAGGAATTATAGACGTAATTAATTTTATATTTAATAATCCTGAACTTTTATCTGTTATCGATATACGCCTAGATGAATTTGAATTCCCACCTTATATCGAATCAACAGATGCAATAATTGTGGAGCATTCAAAAGGCGCAGGAGCTGACGTTTTGCCACTTGTGCTCGATGCGGACTCATTACTACCACTAAAAACGCCGTGGGGTATATTCACAAATTGTAAACTAAATGAACCGATTGCAGATAGTGATTTTGAACTGTCTGAAAATGTGAATCTCTACCTTATTGATGATTACACAAAAAGGTGTACCAATGATCAAGACTGTGATGACGGAAATACAGAATCACAAGATACCTGTCAAGGAGCAGGATCCTCATCTCCTTACTGTAGTTTTGGATATAGTTAAATCGTCGCCCGAAACCCAACGCTTCGTCCTGTGTAATTTGTAAAGGACTCGGTCTCGGCAATATTTTCATATAGGCTGTCGCAATATATTATGCCTCGACTCATATAACAGGGATTAGATCCAATTTTTGCCTTCTCTGAAAAAATCCTGCAGCTCTGATTTTTCACCCATATAAAGCCATATTCAAAGCCCACAGCACAGCCGCAGCCACAAGCGGCACTGTCAGGTTGTCGTCAATCCTTATTTTGCCAATTCTCAGGTGAAGCGCTTCAACAATCATGCCCGCCGCAGCCGCCAAAATAGCCATCCAAACTGGCAAAA
>CAZBFZ010000012.1:0-13473 GCA_964491245.1 uncultured Methanosarcinales archaeon | reverse complement strand
GAAACTGCTGGAAAAGCCCATATGCTTTTAGTGTATTCTAAAAATTCTTCTTTCTCAATAGTGTCAGGTTTACCGTTTTTTTGTCTTGAATAAGTTCCTTTAGAAAAAATGAGTATGTATTCGTGAACATCCCTTAAAATCGGATTAGCTGCTGATTGCCAACTTCCCCAAGCTGTTGAAGTTCCCGCACTCGCCGATTTATCCCAGATAATCTCACCACGCATAAGAAAACCCAGTTCGTTCATAATCTGAATAAGGTAAGAATGTAAGGGGATGTATGGCTTTCTTCCAACGTTAGCAATGTTGATACATACCCTCCCGCCATTAACTAAAACCCTGTGGGTTTCCTTCAAAACCTTTCTTAACATAGTTAAGTAATCTTCTAAAGACAGGTCTGCATCGTATTCTTTCCCGACATTGTAAGGCGGCGAAGTCACCATGAGATGGACAGATTCGCCTGGAAGTTCTAACATATCCTCGCTGCTTTTACAGAAAACTTTGTTAAGAAGCGGCGCAGGTATTGGATTTTCTACATATTCCAATAGCTTGTTATCTTGATAGTTTGAATAAAGCTTTGAGGAATAGAACTTCTCAGAGTTATGATTAATCCTTTGTGATACCCCAAATGAACTTGTTTGCGTTCCATTCATAACTGTCTTTATTTGCTTGCGTTCTTTATATGTCTTTCTGGTCTTTTTCCGTATTTTTTTCGCCATTTTCGTTTATCTTCCGACTATCTCCGCAATCTTTTGGGCTTGTTAATAAAGCTGATGAAAAATTTACGGACTTTTTGTAAATTCACTTTTTGGCTGCTACCAAATCAACTCTGGTCTTATCATTTTTGCTTATGATTATTTTTCCGTTTTTTATCTCGGCTTCTAAATCCTGCCCCTCTTTCCACCCTACCTTGTCAATCAAGGTATTAGGAATGACTACCCAGTGCTTGTGATAGCTTTTGCCCTTGTATTCTCTGCTTTTTTGCTTTAAAAGTCGCATAAAGGGGCATTAGATACCTACTCCCTTATAAGCATTTTGGTATCTAAACATATAGTTCCGATTGACTGCTTTTAGGTATCAAAATATTTTCTTTGCATAAGCGCCTTAACGAGCTAGGCGACAGGAACACGGATGAGAAACTCAGGGTTCAGGAGGAAATTAGAAGGACTGATGCCGAGATTGATGAGCTCGTGTATAAGCTGTATGGCGTCACGGATGAGGAAAAGAGGATTATTGAAGACTCGTTAAGATAGTCTCAGGAGTCGCTTCCGATTCCAGCTCAACATATTTCCAGCCCGAAATTTTTTCCTTTGCACCGTTGAGATCGTCAAGCGCAAAAGCAAGCTGCGCACTTACTAATGCTTTTTTGTCAGCATCAATCAGGAAAACACCCAAGTCGTAAGGCACTATATTCTCATCTGCAGCAGCTCTCCTGAAAACTGTCTGCAGCTCTTCCTCTTTCAGTCCTTTTAAAAGCAGGTCTTTTACCACAAAAACAGGAACAGTAGCTCTCTTAAGCACGCCCTCCTTTTTTATGTACAAGTTCATATGCGACATTTTTACCAACAACACTTGTGGGAGCGCTTATATTTAAATGTAGCAGTAAAACTTTGCGCTTTTTCCGGATATTTTTTGGAGCGGCGAAAGTAAGATAAAGCAGTTGCAAAATACAACATCTATGCTCCTCGTAGACGTGCATGCTCACCTGGACCTCATTGAAAAGGAGAAACTCGCTGCGGTAATTGAAAGGGCCAAAGCCGAAGGGGTTAAGGCCATAGTCAGCAACAGCATTGGCCCAAAGTCGATTCAAAAGGTGCTTGAGCTGCAGCAGCGGTTCGGGATTGTTAAAGCGGCACTGGGATTATATCCGACTGAGGCGGCAAGGATGTCTGCGGCAGCGATTGAGGGCGAGCTGGGCTTTATCCGCAGCTGCAAAGGCAAAATCGTAGCGATTGGCGAGGTTGGGCTTGACTACCAGGAAGCCAGAAGCGAGAAGGAAAGGGAGCAACAGCAGCATTTGTTTGAGCGGCAGCTTGAATTGGCAAAGGAGCTTGGCAAGCCGGTAATTGTCCACTCAAGGCAGGCGGAAAAAAGGGTTGTAGAAATGCTTATCAGCTGCGGCTGCAACAGGGTCATTTTGCACGCCTTTCACGGCAGCCTCAAGCTGGCACAAACAGCTGCGGAAGCTGGCTTTTACATTACCATCCCGACAAATATCAGAAGGAGCAGCCACTTCCAGGCCATGGTTAAGCAGTTGCCGCTGTCGCGGCTTCTCACAGAGACCGATGCCCCTTACCTTGCTGCTGAAAAGGATGGCAGGAGCGAGCCGAGCCACGTAGCAGAAGCAGTGAGGAGGATTGCCGCAATCAAGGGAGTAACTGCGGAGGAGGCCGCAAACATCATTTACGGCAACTACCGGCGGCTGTTCGCTTAACACCTGATTTTTTTAGCCGAAACATTTATAAACGCAACTTGGCATTTTTTGGTGTCCGGTGCTTAGAGTGCTGGATAGTTCGTAGCAACGAACGTGGTTGTCAATTAAAAAGGTGTAAGCTAGTAAAATGGCAGACTCGACATTCAGGGAAACCTTTGGCTTCTTGGACAAGATTGGAGTGTTTGACGTTGTGCTGCCGTTTCTCCTGATTTTCACGATTGTTTTTGCGATTCTGGAAAAGACCAAGGTGTTCGGCACCGAAGTGGTTGATGGCAAGACCTACACGAAAAAGAACCTGAACGCCCTTGCCTCTTTTGCGATAGCTTTCTTCGCGGTTGCCTCAAGCAGGGTTGTCCAGGCAATAACCCAGATTTCAGCCAATGTCGTCGTGCTTCTGGTTGCAGCGGTTTCTTTCCTGCTGCTTGTCGGCTCCTTCCACAAGGAGGACGATAAGGGCTTTGCGCTGGAGGGGGTCTGGAAGACGCTTTTCATACTGGTCATGTTCGTAGGCCTGTTCGGGATTTTCCTCAACGCCATAGAAACTGATGACGGGAGAACGTGGCTCCAATGGGTATTTGACTGGCTTGGGCAGTTCTCAACCAATGTTTCAGTGGCGACTATCGTGCTCATAGGGTTTGTGGTTGCCGCAATGTTTTATATAACAAAGGCTGAGAAACCTGCCGCTGCGAAATAGTGAAAAGATATAAAAACAGCAAGGAATAAGATAATGATATTAAGTTAAAAAAGGTGAACAATGGTGCTTCCGGTCGTGCTCCAGACGTTTTCAAATGTAAGGACGGCTCCCGAGTTTCTTGTCCAGCTTGAGCAGTTTGGGCTGCTTGATGCCGTTCTCCCGTTCATACTCATATTTGCAGTGATTTTCACGGTAACGAGCAGGACACAAGTCTTGGGTAACAAGAAAAACGTGCACATGCTTGTTGCTTTGGTCATCTCACTGCTTGTCGTCATACCCCACGTCATGGGAACCTACCCACCGGGCCAGGATGTCGTGAACATTATAAACAACGCCTTGCCAAACATTTCACTCGTCATAGTTATCATTGTCGCAGCCCTCATACTTATGGGCATATTCCTCCCACAAGCCACAGGCGTGCCCATGGGCGGCCTTCTGGCTTTCCTGAGCGTTGGAGTGGTTGTTTACATCTTTGGCATTTCTGCAGGGTGGTGGCAAGCAGGAGGTGGGCCGTTTGGCTTCCTTTCTAACCCCGACGTACAGGCGCTTGTAGTGATAATACTTGTGTTTGCTGTTGTCATATTCCTGATAACAGCCGAGTCGCCAATGGATAGGATAGGTGGCTTTGTTAGAAGCCTGACTGGCGGCGGCCATTAATCGTTCATGTAATCGCGGATAAAAATGGCAACGATTTTGGACTTGGGGCTGTTGAAGGGCTTTGTTGACATCTTCGTGTGGATTCTCGTGTTTCTGATTGTTTACGGCTCTCTTGAGGTGACCAACCTCCTGAAGAACAAGGGCCTTCATGCCCTGTTTGCTTTTGTCATAACTGCAGTGGTAGTCCTGACAGGAGGGGGCACCCAAATCATAACTGCCATGGCTCCCTGGGTGGTGGTGATTGCTGCCCTGATTTTTTTCATCCTCGTACTGGCGGGCTTTGCAGGGGCTGACCTGAAGGACCTGCCGAGTATTTTCGGCAAGAAAGCTGTCATCTGGATTGTTATGATACCGCTGATCGTGATACTGGTGATTGCCTGGACCCAGGCGCCGCAGGAGACGACAGTGGTTGACCCGACCACTGGAGAGGTTGTTACAGTTGAAGCTCCCCAGAAGCAAAGGGCCTATGTCGGCATTCTGACCAACCCCAAGATACTCGGAATGTTCCTCATAATGGGCGTTGGCGCCATGACGCTTGCGCTCATGACTGGGGGAGGCGGAGTGATAGGCGGGCACTAAAGACGATTTTTCACAGAATTGGTTTTTACTGCTTTTTTTGCGCTGGCTTCATCCCCTTCGTTATCCTTGAGAGCTCGTTGACGTTTTCCGTCAGCGTTGGTATGATTTTCTGGAAGACCTGCTCCAGCGCTTTCATCTCTGTTCCAACGTCCTTTACGCTTTTGTCGTAGTCGCTCACTTTGTCCACAACGCTCTTCTGCAGGTTGTCGAATGCTGTTTTCAGGTCTGAAAAGCGCTGCTCAAGCACAGCCATCCTCTGCTCCATGCCTGCCTTCCACTCCATGGCCTTGTTGAAGTCCTTCATGAGGTCCTGCCACTTCTCCTCAATTATTGCCTCGCTTATTTCCTCAACCTTTGCGGAAACGTCAGGGCCATAGCTTCCATACCCGCCTGGCTGCTGCGGCGCCCCATAATCTGTGAATTCTGCACCGGCACCGCCCTGGTTCCCGACATCGCCAAACCCCTGGATTTCTTCAGGATTTTGCGGCCCTGTGATTGATGACTCGTTTTCCATTCCTCCCTCCATGCCTGGCAGGTCAGGAGGCAGCCCCGGTTGTTCAGGGCTTTCGTTTGGGCCCTGCATGAAAGGCTGGCGCTGCTGCGTTCCCGGCGGAGGGGGTATGCCTGGAATGCCCTGCACTGGCGACGGTGCTCTCAAGTCGGCCTGGCTGAAGGCGTCAAAAATTTGGCTGGTCGGGTAGCCGTTCCGCTGCAATGCCTGGACTATCTGGTTGTTTGAAAGGCCCTGCCTTCGCATCCTGACAACATCGTCAACAGGTGTTCTTGACCCCTGCGCAGGCGCTTCCTTTTTCTTTCCAAAATCAAAAAGCCCCATAATCACCACTTTTTCAATCCTATCAGGCTAAACTTGTGACGATTGTTTTTAAAGCTTTTGACTTGCTGCCTTCATTCTTCTTCCTTAACATTTGCATGCTCGTTCAGCGCCTCCTCAACCTTTTGCCGGACTATGCGCTCAACCTCGTTCTGGGTCACAAAGCCCAAAGGCTCAATCAGGTTGAGGTATTTCCTTATGACGTCAACATCTTCAGCCCTCGCAAAACCCTGGAACTCTCTCACAAGCGCCTTTATCTTCTCGTTGACTTCGGCTAGCTGGGCTTTCAGCTCAGAAATCTCCTCGCTGCCAAGCTTTATCTCTGCCTTCATCTTCCTGTTGGAGGAAAGCATGTTTTCCTCTGTCACCTGGCTCCTGCGCTCAAGGTTGGAGTACTTTTCCTCAAGAGAGCGTAAGCGCCTTTCAATCTCGCCAATGCTCTGGCTTAGCTGGGAAGGGGCAGCCGCGTCACGGGTGTTCTTTTTGCCAGCGCCGAAAGGGCGGTTATCCATAAAACTATTTAAAGGGACAGTAATATAAATAGGTTTGCAAACCGGTTGAGTGCAACATGCCAGAAAAAAGAGGGGAGTGCTTCAGCTACGAAACCTACAAGGAAGGCGAGGAGGTAGTCCTGAGAATAGACGCTGAGGAGTGCCCCTTCTTCCCTTCCATCGAAGACAGCGAGCTGTGCATGTCAGCAGTGGTTGACAAGCTCGTTGAGACGCCGGGCATAACAAGGGTGGTATTCAGCCAGAAGAGGGATTACGAGTACGATTACGAGCAAGTAAGGATGCTGGCTGAGATTGGCAAGCTCCGTAACCAGCTTATCAAGAGCCAGGTTCTGGCTGCCATTTCATCGCTTGGCAGGGTGTTCACCGGAGCCATCGGAGCCAGTAGGAACTTTCAGATAAGGAACATCCTGTACAACAGGCTGCGCTCTGACCCGGTTGCAGCTTATGTTGAGCTTCGCAGGATTTACAGGCAGGAGAAGCTTGAGGCCGAGCGGCTTCAGAAAGGCGATGCCGCAACTGGCAAGTACGTTGCCCTCCTGGAATCACTCCTGAACGCGCTTGAAAAAACAGAGCTCCTGAACAGTGCCCGGCCTCACTTGCAGGATTACAGGGAAAATGACAGAGCCATATACCGTGCTGTGTTCAGCCCTGTTGCAAAGCCCGACTTCATGTTCACGAGGCTCATGGCATCTTTCCCCCAGGATGGCGAGGAGATTGACAGCTATACTGTGCATGGGACTGACGTCACTATTTTCAAGCTGCCTTCAACAGTGCAGTACCTATACCATATTATCCCTCCTGAGTTCAAGCTTTCGGAAGACAAGTATGAGCTTCTTGACGCTGCAAAGCGGATAATCTCCGAGCACAAGCCGACCCGCTCCGAATTCATCGATCCTGAAAGGGTGAGGCAGGTTTTCTTTAACGTAGGAAGCGACCTTATTGAGGAGCTCGCTGCCCAGAGGCAGCTTAAGCTGCGCTCCAGGGAGACCGAGGAGCTTGCTGAAATTCTGGTTAGGTACACCATCGGCTTCGGCCTTATTGAAGTTCTGCTGAAGGATGAAAAAATCCAGGACATCACCGCCAACAGCCCGATGGGAAGGCATCCGATTTTTATCGTGCACCAGGACTATGATGACTGCATGACCAATGTTGTGCCTACAATCAACGATGCTGACTCGTGGGCTACGAAGCTTCGCCTGATGTCGGGCAGGCCCCTTGACGAGGCAAACCCCATCCTTGATACAGAGCTGCTTGTTCCAGGCGCTAGGGCGAGGGTGGCTGTGATTGGTGAGCCTCTTAACCCTGTTGGCCTGGCTTATTCGTTCAGGAGGCACAGGGACAAGCCGTGGACTTTCCCGCTTTTCATCAAGAGCAGGATGATGACGCCTTTGTCAGCAGGGCTTCTCAGCTTCCTGATTGACGGCTCAAGGACAATGCTCGTGGCTGGAACAAGGTCTGCGGGGAAAACATCTGTTCTTGGGGCTGTGATGGTTGAGATAATGAGGAAGTACAGAACCATTGTTCTGGAGGACACGCTCGAGTTGCCTGTCGCAGCCCTCAAGCAGCTCAATTACAACATCCAGTCCATGAAAGTCGCATCAGCCCTGACAAGAGGCACGACCGAGGTTTCTGCAGACGAGGGCATCCGCGCAACTCTGAGGATGGGCGACTCGAGCTTGATAGTCGGGGAAATACGCTCGCTCGAGGCAGGCGCGCTTTACGAGGCAATGAGGGTCGGAGCGCTAGCCAACGTAGTTGCAGGAACTATTCATGGCGACAGCCCCTATGGCGTGTTTGACAGGGTTGTAAACGACTTGAAAGTTCCAAGGACATCTTTCAAGGCAACCGATGTCATCGTCGTTGCCAACCCAATCAGGAGCCCTGACGGGCTGCACCGGTGGAGGAGGCTGACTCAAATCACCGAAGTCGGCAAGTACTGGGAGAATGACCCGTTGCTGGAGAAGGGCTTCAAGGACCTGATGAAGTACGAGTCAAGATCAGACCAGCTTGAGCCCACAGTTGACCTGCTGAATGGCGAGAGCGACGTGCTGAAGTCTGTTGCGGCAAACGTGAAGGAGTGGGCGGGCAGCTGGGACGCTGTCTGGGACAACATACTTTTGAGGTCGCAAATAAAAGAAGCCATCGTTGATGCAGCCGGGAAGAGCGGGCAAGCCGAGCTGCTTGAGGCGCCTTTTGTCGTGCAGTCAAATGACGAGTTCCACAAGCTTGCTGAGAGCATCAAGGACGAAACCGGAGCTTACGACAACAAGCGGATATTCTTCGAGTGGAGCGAGTGGCTTAAGAAAGCGATCAAGAGAAAAGAGATTGAGATTGTTTAAAAAAAAGTCGCTGTTTTTCGCGGCGGCCGCAGCTGCGATAAAAAAGAGGTAACCGCACAGTATGAAACGCCTTTCGTCATCAGAGGAATCGATTGCGAAAAAATACTCTGAGGTTCTTGAGCAGAAGATACAGGGCAAGGTTGGAGGGGGAAAACCTGCCCAGAAGGAGTCGGAAAGCCAGAAGCAGGCGCTGCCGATAAGGTCGCTGAATTACCGCGACTTCAAGAGGGAAAACCTTCCGAGGCACCTTAGCTTGTATGAGAAGCTTTGCAACCGGGCTGAGGGCATATTGAGGGTGAGGCCGGGCAGGAAGCAGTCGGATGAGCTGCAGCAGTACATCACCTTGTGCCATCTTGAGTCAACCCCTGCCGGGGCGATGAGCCTAGCAATAATTACTGCGGTGATTGTGGCGGTGCTGGGCGGCGTTGCCGGCTTCCTTATGGTAAAGTCGATGATTGTTACCATGTACGCTGTGGGCATGGGCCTGTTCATACTCGCAACGCTTCTTAAGGCTCCTGAGTTCCTGGCGAACAACTTCCGGCTTGCTGCTTCCAACCAGATGGTGCAGTGCATTTTTTACGTTGCTACGTTCATGAGGCACACTTCAAACCTTGAGCTGGCTATCAGGTTTTCGGCTGACAGGCTCACCCCTCCACTGGCTCTTGACCTCAAGAAGATTTTGTGGGATGTCGAGACAGGCAAGTACGACACGATTAAGGAGTCGCTTGACAGCTACCTTGAGACTTGGAGGAAGTGGAACCTTGAGTTCATTGAGGCATTCCACATGATCGAGGGCTCGCTGTACGAGCCTTCTGAAGACCGCAGGCTGAACATGATTGACAAATCCCTGGACGTGATGCTCCAGGAAACATATGACAAGATGCTGAGGTACAGCCACGACCTCAAGTCTCCGGTCACGATGCTGTACATGCTTGGCATCGTGCTTCCTGTGCTTGGCCTGGTCATCCTGCCGATGGCTGCGAGCTTTCTCACTTCAGACACGCCTTCAACCAAAATTGCGCTGAACATCGCCATTCTCTACAACATAATACTGCCGTTTGTCCTGTATTACATGACCAAGCTCGTGCTGTCAAAGAGGCCGACTGGCTACGGCGAGCAGGACATATCAGAGGCCAACCCGCTGCTGCAGCCTCTGAAGAACATCATCCTGAAAGTCGGCAGCAGCTTTGTGATAATAAACCCATTGTGGCTGACAATAGGCATTACAGTATTTTCTGTTTTTGTCGGGCTTGTGCCTATTCTGCTTGGAGCCATAATTCCGCATGCGACGCTGCTGCAGGAAGCTCCCCTGGACCAGGCGCTTGGCTTCAAGTTCCTTGAGTACAAGCAAACGCCCACGGGAATTGCAGGGCCTTACGGCATAGGCGCAACCATCCTGAGCTTCTTCATACCAGTAGGGATAGGAGTTGGCATTGGCCTGTACTACCGCATACGGTCAAAGAACGTTCTGAAGCTCCGCGAGGAGGCCAAGGCGCTGGAAGAGGAATTCTCCGCTGCGCTTTTCCAGCTTGGCAACCGCATTGGGGATGGCCTGCCGCTTGAGCTAGCACTTGGCAAGGTTGCCGAGGTAATGCCAAGCACTAGGTCTGGTGAGTTCTTTGAGCTCGTAAGCCAGAAGATTGTCAGGGATGGCCTGTCTGTTGAGCGCGCAATATTTGACCCAAAGAGGGGCGCGCTGCTGTCCTTTCCCTCACCCTTGATAGAGAGCTCCATGAAAGTACTCATTGAAAGCGCAAAGAAGGGCCCCATGGTTGCCTCTGCTGCAATGATTAACGTCTCGCAGTACATCAAGGACATCCACAGGGTGGATGAGCGCCTTCGCGATTTGATGTCCGACATCATAAGCGACATGAAGCAGCAGGTTGGAGTTCTGGCTCCCGCAATAGCCGGGATTGTGGTGGGCATAACTTCAATGATAGTTACCATCATCAGCAGGCTGAGCGAGCAGCTCACAGCCATATCAGACTTCTCATCCTCTTCAGCTTCGATACCGTCTGGGCTGCTGAACCTTTTCGGCAACGGCGTTCCAACTTACTTCTTCCAGATAATCATCGGGCTGTACATCGTCGAGGTCACCATAATCCTCACGCAGCTCATAAACGGCATCGAGAACGGCTCTGACAAGATTGCCGAGCGCTACCTCCTCGGCACCAACCTGATAAGGGGAACGATAATCTACGGCGTGGTCGCGTTCGCAATCACCATGCTCTTCAACATCATCGCAGCCAGCATCATCGGAGGAATAGCGCAGCCGGTGGTTTGAAGAAACAAAAAGGACAAAATTTATATACTAACCTATAACTTCTTATAACTAAAACTATAGCGAATGATAGGTAATTGAGATAAATAGCGAAAAGGTGATTAAATTGAAGTTGACGACCATTCAGATAAGTGAAGGAACAAGGAAAAAGCTGGAAAGGATGAAGTCCTACCCGAGAGAGAGCTACGAATCTACCATCAAACGGGTGCTTGAAAGTGATGATACCCCTTCAATGGAGGAGATGTTTAGGATAGGTGACCGCCTTAAACAAAAACGGCAGTATACGACTGAAGAAATAATAAAGCTGAGTCACGAATTGAGGGAAAAAAGGTGACAAGGTTCATAGATGCAAATGTCATAATAAAGGCATTTACAGAGAATAAAGATAAAGAGCTGTGTAGAAGTGTTTTATACGGCGACTTTATAACGAATACACTCTGTTTGGTTGAAGCGCAGCACGCTATAGCTTCGGTAAGTCATGACAAAGTTTATGCTTCCGACTGCATCAAATCCCTTTTTAAGAGTAGCGGCATAATATTTCAGCTAAACAAAAATTTACTCTTTGAAAGCTTTAAAAGGATTGAAAAATATGACCTTAACATATTTGATTTGATACACTACATTACGGCCTTGCTGAATAACTGCTCTGAGTTTATCTCCTACGACAAGGACTTTGACAACCTCGAAATAAGAAGGGAGGAACCGTGAGATGCGGCAGAGATATCCTGAACCGACAGTTGGTGCTTTAATCTTCAACAATGAAGGGAAAATCTTCCTGATGAAGTCGCACAAGTGGAAAGGCAAGTATGTCATTCCCGGCGGCCACGTAGAGCTTGGAGAAACAATTGAAAAAGCGCTGAAGCTCCCTGTGGAGCCTTACACAAGAAAAGCTATTGAAGCCTGCATGAGGAAAAAATGTTGAGTGCGCCGGCCGCACACTAAAGCCCCATTTTAATGCCCTGTCAGATTGCACCCCGCTACCGTTACGCCCTTACTTTCCTAATCATAAGGCCGCCTGTTGAGGGAATTATTTTGACTGTCACGCCTTTGCTCAGATTCAGATGGCTGGCCAGCTCATGGGGAATCGTTACTGCCAAACTCCTGCCTGTAACGGTTATTTTTCTATGAAAGCCAAAAGTGCTTTCAACAAGCGTTTTTGTCCTTTGCTTCATATCAGCTGCTTGCTGCTTGGTGAAGAAAACGTTACCGCATTCATGGCACTTGTAAGCAGGTACGTTGCTTAAAGCGTGACCTTCCAGATACTCGTAACTTGGAAGCACCATTAACCTCATTTCAGAGTCGCACTTGGCGCAGTAAACAGTGCCTTCTTTCATTTTAGTTGCCATTTTTTCCTTCTGACTGTGTAACACGTTACCACCCTTGTTTCTTCCTTTCTTAATGTGTATATCACGACTATCTCTTTGTTTTCCAACTGCAGTTGCTTTCCGTAGCGCAACTCGCCCTTAACCACTTGCTTTATCACAAGTTCGCCATGTTCCAGACACGCCTCAGCTTCTTCTTTTGAAATGCCGTCTTTCAGCATTTCCTCCTCAGCATGCTGGGAAAACGTAATCATTATCAATCACCTACCAAATAAGTATTTAAAGTTTTGCATTAAATTCAACAAGGATTAGGTGCGTCGGCCGGGAGTTGAACCCGGACCATCAGCTCACTTCACGCAATCCGTTTTTTGGATTGAACCTTTTTCGCAAAAAGGGTCATGTGGAAGGCTGAGGTCATGCCGTTAGACCACCGACGCAACTATTTCCCATGACGACCACGGTGGTTTAAAAATATTGTTGCTTAAATGAAATGGGAGCGCCGCGGGCGGGAACTTCACCTCGCCTAGGCAAAGCTTTGAACCCGCATGATGGTGGGGCCATCACCAGCTTCTGAGGCCGGCGCAGATACCAATTTTCTGCATCCGCGGCAGTCCCAACATTTCTTGTTTTTAGGTCTTGATAACCTTTGCCCCACAAAAGCTAAAAAGTTTCTGTAAACATTGTAAGATTTCCGACAACAACCTGAAATCTTGCGAAAAAATGAAGATTTTCCGGACATTCTGCGGATAAAATGGAAGATTTTCCCAGCAATAAATTAAGAAATCCAAAGTTTTAAATATCAGCGGGTTTTAATAGCAAAATATTGACGGTGGGGCCTTCTAGGCAGATACTGTTTCTGCCTTTTCTTTCTTTTTCCATTCCAAAAGATTTATAACCTGCTTTCGCGGCAACTGTGTTTTTGATAATCATGGCTGCTGCTAAGAAGGTTGAGACGATAATAATCTCGCTTGGGGGCTCTGTTCTTGCCCCTCACCAGATAGACGTTGACTTCCTGCAGCGGTTCCGGCAGCTAATCCTGAAGTTTGTTCACAACGGCAGCAGGTTTGTGATAATCTGCGGAGGGGGGAAGACAGCAAGGGAATACCAGAGCGCTGCGTCAAGGGTTGTGCACGCTGTTCCCGAGGACTTGGACTGGCTTGGCATACACGCCACAAGGCTGAACGCTCACCTGATCAGGACTATTTTCAGGGAAACAGCGCATGCGAAGGTGCTGAAGAACCCGAACGAGAAGATTAAGCTTAAGGGGTCGGAAAGGGTCGTGGTTGCTGCCGGCTGGAAGCCGGGAAGGTCAACTGACTACATTGCTGTGCTTCTTGCGAAGAACCTCGGAGCAAAAACAGTCATTAACATCACCAATACCGACTTTGTCTACGACAAGGACCCGTCAAAGTTTCGTGATGCAAAGCCGCTGCGCCAGGTAAGCTGGAAGGAGTTCAGGAAGCTGATTGGGGTTAGCAGGTGGAGCCCTGGCCTGAACACTCCTTTTGACCCTGTTGCTGCCAAGGTCGCTGAGAGGCTGAAGCTGAGGGTTGCGGTGATGGGCAAGGACTTGGGCAACCTTGAAGGCTTCTTGACTGGCAGGCAGTTCAAGGGCACTGTTATATCCTAGTCCTGACCATCTGGTAAGATATTTAAAACCGGACATACACCCGCCCTATTGTGGCGCTTGAGGACGTTGTTGATGGGTTGGTCAGCGAATACGAACAATTAGGAAGGGGCTCTGCGCTTTATAAGGTAGTGGAAAGTGCGACAAGGCTCACTGACCCGGAGAAAGGGCTGCAAAGTGATTCTTTACAACTTCTTGC
>CAZBFZ010000011.1:0-13744 GCA_964491245.1 uncultured Methanosarcinales archaeon | reverse complement strand
TTGAGCATCTCTTCCTTAACAGGCCTGTAATCCCACTTCTTAACAAATTCCTTCAAGAAAGTTGCATGCTGCTTAGCCAGCTTCTTGTCCCTGTGGTAGCGCAAAATATTGGCTGCAAGCTGCTTTGCATCATCATAGGCATGGAAAAGGGCGTGGCCCTTAAAAACATGCGTGAAGGAGCCGATATCGGAGAGGCACAAAGGCAAGCCAGCTGCTGCCGCCTCGTAAGCAGCGATGCACTGGCTCTCAACAGAGGACGTGTTTGCGAAAACGTCTGCGAATTTAAGTATTTTGCAAATGACCTCTGAAGGCTGATAGCCCGTGTGGAGGACACCGCTCAGGTTCATCCCCTTAACCATCTCAGCAATTGCCGGCTTACCCTCCCTGGCAAGCAAGTCATCACCCACAATGACAAACCGGCTGTTCTTTACAGCCCTTTTTACCTCTGCAAATGCCCGCAGGAGGATATCGATGCGCTTGAAGTAGCGGATATTTGCGACAGTGATGACAGTAAGGCCAGCATCTTCACCAATGCCAAATTTTTTCGCAACTGCTTTTTCCTTCCTCGCTGTTGAGAAAAGCTTGTAATCAATAGCCAAAGGAATAAATTCCACTTGCCCTTTGCCAAACTTGTGCTTCAAATAAATGCCCGCTTCGTAGGGGGAAATGGCAATAACCTTGTCAAATCTTTTCATCAGCAGCAAAGAAAGCTGCTTTACGAAAAAATTAGAGCCAAGCTCATAAGTAAAAGGCGTAATTACTTTCTTTTTTGGCAGCAGCCCCGCCAAAAGCGAAGGCAGGTAAGGCCTCAGGTGGGAATGAACAACGCAATCCTGCCTAAGCACATACCAAAGCAGATTCAGGGTGTTTGAAAACCTCCTGACAGGAAAGCCGTTAATAAGCTCAAAGCCCTTGCGAGCTTGCCGGCTTTTCCCGCTCCCAGCACCGCCTCCCCCGCTACCAGGCCTTTTATCAGCCAGGGTGACAAACTCGCACTCAAAGCCAAGCCCCTTCATCATGACAGCAGGCCATGTAAAGTAGTCCTCCTTAAAAGTCAAAGCAAGAGGATAAACCGGCACAATCTGGATAAACTTTTTTGGCATAACGGCTCACGCTGGAAGGACTTTAGGAAGGGAAGGTTTTAAAATGCCTTATATAAAGGCATCGGTGACGCAAATCTTTTTAAGCGGCACTCTGCCCCCCCTCGTTATGAAGCTTAACCTTGGCTGCGGCCGCGACATAAGGGCTGGCTACGTTAATGTTGACGTGGCCAAGCTGCCCGGCGTTGACCGGACATTTGATTTCAACAAGTTCCCTTATCCTTTTAAAGACGGCACGTTTGAGGAGGTCTTAATCAGCCACGTTTTGGAGCATCTCGATGACGCCGTCAAGGCGATGGAGGAGGTTCACAGGATTTGCAGGAATGGCGCTATCGTAAGGGTACTCGTGCCTTACTTTAACCACCATAATGCCTTCGAGGATCCGCAGCACAGGCATTTCTTCACGCTTGGCAGCTTTGATTATTACACTGAGAATTTCAAGCTTAACTTTTACACCAAGGCAAGGTTCAGGATCCTGAGCAAAAGGCTAAAGCCCTCGTGGCTTGGCAGGCTTGTTCCATTCAAGAGCTTGTTTCTCAACATGCTTGCCATGATTTTTGGCGAGCTCGCCGAGGAGATTCAGGTTGAGCTTCAAGCAGTTAAATGAGCCTTCTGTAAGCGCCTATTGTTTTCCTTGCGGCTGTTTTCCAAGAGAACCTTTTCGCATTTCTGAAGCCTGCAGCCACCATTTTTTCCCTGGCTGATTTTTCCGTTATTATTTTTTCAATCGCATTTGCGTATCCTTGGGCGTCGTAAACCCCGACTATGATGGCTGACTTGCCTGCGATTTCCGGAAGAGAACCGCCATTTGACACTATTACCGGGCATCCGCAACTATTCGCCTCCACCACTGGTATGCCGAACCCTTCGTATACTGACGGCATTACCAGCGCTTCGGCTGCGCTGTAGAATTTCGGCAGGTCTTCAAGAGGGACGTAACCAGGCATTATGACGTCGTTTTCAAGCTTTAGCTGCTTTATCATGGCTTCGATGGCATCGTAGCCGTAGCCCTTTTTTCCAACCATCACCAGCTTTTGCCGATAGCCTCTTTTCTTGAGCTCATTGTAAGCGTTTAGCAGTGTTGGCACGTTTTTTTTGGCTTCCAGGGAGCTTACGAAGAGTATATAATCATCCGCTATATTATATTTAGCCTCAAGCTCGGCCTTCGCGGCGCTTTTTTTGATAGGCTTGAAAACGCCTTCAATACATCCCGGATAAACCACTTCTATCTTCTCAGGTTTTACTCGGAAAGCGCTGATTATGTCCGATTTTGATTTCTCGCTTATTGTGAATATGTGGTCTACGTTCCTGACTATCCTTGGCAGGAGGTGCCTGAAGCTTTTTCTTACCTGCCATTCGAATGTTTCGGGCCTTACCAATGGTATTATGTCCAGTACCGACTCTATATTCCTGCCTTTTCTGGCGGGCATCAAGCTCTTGAAAACGAAGGGCCCTATGCTGCTGGTGTGGTGCACTATGTCAAAATCATATTTTCTCAGCTTGAGGGGAAGCTGTATGAAGTTTCTTATGGTCGAGAAAGGGAATGCCGGGTTGTACGGCACTATTACCTCATTTGCCATTGAGTAAATGTCGTGTTCCTCTTTTTTCCTGTGCACAAGGTAGTACTCGTTTTCCTTGTCAAGCTTGAGCATGCTCCTTACAAGGCACAGCGTGTACGTGCCTGACCCCACAAGCCGGGTGTCTGTCTCGTCAGTTATTATTCCTATCTTCATCCAAGCAGAAAGGTTTTAAAACCTCGTATATAAATCCACCGGTGATGTCCAGAAACACGCTTAAAAATCTTATCCTCCTCGCAGCAGCTGTTGGAATAGCGCTGCTGGTTGCCGAGTTCGCCCTAAAGACCTTTGCGCCGCAGAAATGCTACGCATACCCGAAAGGAATGGTCACGGAAGACGCCACCTTATGCTACGGGCTCAGCAGCAACTTCAGCGGAAGAATAAGGACTGCAGAATTCGACATCACCGTCAAAACAAACTCGCATGGGCTTCGCGATGATGAGCACAGTTACGAAAAGCCCCCGGGCACAATAAGGATTCTCGGATTGGGCGACTCTTTCCAGTTCGGAGTAGGGGTAGAGCATGAGGAGACTTACCTCGAATTATTTGAAAAAAGGCTCGCTGAAGGAATAAGCAGCGGCAAAAAGGTTGAAGTAATAAACGCCGGTGTCCTCGGCTACGGGACAAGGCAGGAGCTGCAATACTTCAAAGAGGAAGGCAAAAAGTACAAGCCAGACCTGGTGCTGCTGAGCTTCTACCAAAACGATTTTCTGGACAACGAAGTTACAGAGCAAACCTGCAACCGCTTCGTGAGGGATGGCTACCTTGTTGAAAACTTCACAGCATCGCAAAGGGACGCAGCATTCAAAGTGAAGCTGTTCCTGAACCAGAAAAGCGACCTGTACTGCCTGGCTAAAAACTCTGCACTGAAGCTTGTGCCTGCCGTAAGGATAGGAAGCTTCGAGGTCAATGTAACGAAAGAAACCGTGCTTGCCTATTCGGAAAAAGGCAACTACAGCAGGGAAATACAGCAGCGGATAAACCCGACATTAAGCCTCATAAAAGAACTCAAAGGGGCAGCTGAAAAAGAAGGCGCCAAACTGGCAATCATCCTGATACCGGACCAGATTCAGGTTGACAAGGAGCTCTGGCAAAAAATAGTTTCGGATTACAATGTTAACCCTGGCAGCTATGACTTATCAAAGCTAAACGGCATAATCATGGAATTCGCCGCTGCAGAAAACATAACAGCTGTGGATTTGCTGCCCGAGTTCCGGAAAAAGGCAGAAACGAAAAAGCTGTACTACCCCATAGAAGCCCATTTGAACAGGAATGGGCACGCCATGGCAGCGGAAATTTTGGCGAGCAAGCTAGAGTTTCTTCCTGACGCCCCTTGAAATCCTGTCAAGCCACTCAGTTATTTGATAGCTGCTGCCAATTCCCGTCAGCGGCTCTTCCCCAGTCACAATGCAATGAATGAAGTGCTCTACCTCGTTCCTAAGCGGCTCGCCGGCACTGATTTCAGGAACAACCGACTTTCCATCTGAGGAAAAGAACCGCAACTTCCCCGCAGCTTCAACATCGTCAAAAAGCGCTACTTCCTTATCGCCAACTATGGCAAGCTTCCTTATTTTTTGGCGGCCTGCCCACGATACAACTACAGTCGCGAATAACCCATTCTCAAACTTAATTGCAGCTGTTGTGAAATCGTCAAACAGCCTGCCGCGCATTGCAACGCTGCTCCCCGTTGCCTCCACTACCCTGCCAGGATTGAAAAGATACTGCAGCATCGACAGTTGGTGTGTGCCGGCATCCCACAGGCACCCGATATCCTGCCTCGCCTGGAAGCCCAAATGCTCCCCGAAAGCGCACTTCACACCGCCAAGCGAGCCGCTTTTTATGCTTGCGCGAAGGTAACGGATGTAGTCGTTATAGACGTACTGGTGCCCCACCATGAATGTTGAGCTGCCTTTGCCGACCAGCGCCCTGAGCTTTTTAGCCTCTTTCAAGCTTTGCACCATCGGCTTCTCAAGAAGAACATGCTTCCCGGCCTCCAGCGCTTTTTTCGCAAGCTGGAAATGCGTTGAAGGAGGGGTAGCAATCACAACGCAATCAATACCGGGATTTTCCAGAATCAAAGACGCGTCTGTTGTCCTTAGCGCAGCTTTAGGCAATGCTGACTTGAATTGCGAAAGCGTTTCTTCCGTCTTCGCGGAAACAGCCGCAAGCTGCACGCCTCTAATGCCCTGCAGAAGCCGCGCGTAATTCCTGCCAAAGTGCCCAAGCCCCAGCAATCCAAAGCGGAGAGTTTTCATTTTGCGTTACAGCTCAGTTCAGCCGCCTGTCTCCCTCATCCATTCGAAAGCCCTCTGCAGCCCTTCCTTAAGGCTGACCTTCTGCGCATAGCCAAGCTCCTTCTTTATCCTTGAAAGGTCCGGGCAGCGCCTCCTTGGCTCGTCCTTCGGGTAATTGTCAGGGTAGCTAATGAGCTTCACTCTGACCTTACCTTCAAATATGTCCTCTGCTATGGTTTCTGCAAGGGCGAGCATGTTGATTTCCTCGGCATCGTTCCCAACGTTGTAGACCCCGCCATCCCTTCCTTTGAGAAGGACTTTAAAGAAGCCCGTGACTGCGTCAGTGATGTAGCAGAAAGTCCTCGTCTGGTTGCCCTTGTCGTGAACAGTAAGCTCATCGCCATGCAAGCCCCTGCTCAGCATAGTCGGGATCACCCTGTAGTCAGTGCTCTTCATGCCGGGCCCGTACACGTTGAAAGGCCTGACAATCCTCACAGGAACCTTATGAACGGTAAAGTAAGCCATGCACATCGTCTCGCCAACGCGCTTGGACTCGTCATAGCACGAGCGCTCGCCGATGGAGGAGACATTGCCCTTGTACGTTTCAGGAGTGGGGATGAAGTTGGGGTCGGGGTCGCCATAAATCTCGCTTGAGCTGAAGTAAAGCAGGCTTGCTACTTTCTTCTGCCGCGCCAGCTCGAGGGCGTTCTTGATGCCGAAAATTGTGCCCTCAATTGTTTCTATCGGATAGCGCTTGTAATAAACAGGCGAGGCAACGCCGGCAGCGCTGATGATGTAGTCAACAGGCCCTTCTATGCCAATCTGGAACCGGACATCGTGGCTAATGAATTTTATGTGCTCGCTGCCAATCTCCTTCACCATGTTGTTCCTTGAATTCTGCCCAGTAATGTGGTTGTCAAGCGAAATTACCTTGCACGGCTTTGAAAAGAATTTCCTGTTCAGGAGGTCAATAGTGGCGACAACGTAGCTGCCAATGAAGCCCGAGCCGCCTGTGATAAGGACGGTTTTGCCTTCCAAAAGCTTCGCCTCTTCCCTTATGGCATCTGCTATGGCGTTCAGGTCCTCCTCAACAATGCTGCCGCTCATGGCCGCTCCTCCTTAATATTGCTGCTCACGACTTCCGGAATTGGCACGGGGATTATAAAGTTAGCTAATCCTGCACCGGCGCACTTCTTCATTATTGGCCCGGCAAAGTTCCAGGCAAGGATTAGAATATAGTCCGGCCTACTCTTGCTTAGTTCGTCAAAGGCGACAACAGGTATATGAGTACCGGGCGTGAAAAGACCCTGCTTCCATGCGCTGTCGTCAACAATGTAATCAAGCGTTTCAGGCCCGATGCCAAAATAGTTGAGGAGCGTGTTGCCCTTCGCAGGGGCGCCGTAGCCAACAATGCTCTTGCCATTCGACTTCAGCTCCTGCAAAAGCTGCCTCAGCTTTGCTTTGTTGCGCTCAATCTTTTTCGCGAACTCAACATAAGTTTCCGCATCAGAAAGCTTCTTCGCATTTTCCATATCAGTGAATTCCTTCACCGATGCCTCAACCTTATTTGGGCCGCCTGACTTCTGCGCAAATACCCTCAACGAGCCTCCGTGGGTATCCGTTTCGGCAACGTCAAAAACTTCCATCCCAAGCCTTTCCATCAGCTTTGCCACTGTTGCCGCAGTGAAATACGAGAGGTGCTCATGGTAAATAGTGTCAAAAAGGTTCTTCTCCAAAAGCTCGTAGAGGTAGTACACCTCAATGACGAACACGCCATCATCGGCAAGGAGCCCCTTTACCCCATTGACAAAGCCATCGAGGTCGTCAACGTGCGAGAAAACGCTCGTTGCTGTGATAATATCTGCCTTTCCGTATTTTCCGACTATGCCTTTTGCAACGGTTGGCGTGAAGAAAACAGGCAGTGTCTCAATGCCGCTCTTTGTGGCAAGGGCAGCGATTTTCTCAGCAGGGTCGATGCCAAGGACTTTCATCCCTTTCTCCCTGAACGGCCTCAAAAGCACGCCGTCATTGCTGCCAACATCAACAACAAAGGAATCCTGAGGGAGTTTAAAACGGCTTATAATCGCAGCAGCCAACTCCCTGAAATGCTCCACAAAAACCGGAGAGGTTGAGGAAACGTAAACATAATTCCTGAAAAGCAGCTCAGGGCTCACAATGTGGGTGAGCTGGACAAAGCCGCAGCCGTTACAGAAGGAAAGCTCAAGGGGGAAAAACTGTTCCTGCTGGCTCGGGTCCTTTACAAAAGCGTTTGCGGGCGGAGTAGAGCCCAGCGAGAGCACCCTGCGAAGATTTTTGCCTGCGCATACCCTGCAAGATGATTTTGCCGCGACTGTTTCCATTGACAAGCACCCTGGACTGCTCAAACGAGCTTTACCCTTACAGTGTCTTCCTCATAAGCGGTCTGGTGCCGCGACTCTGTGGCCAGCGCCAGAAAAACAGAATCCCCAAGAAAATTCATGGCATGGATGACCATTGGAGGGCTATAAACCATGTCGCCTGCCTCAAGGATTACTGTTTCCCTTTTGCCATGAGGCTTGCCACTTGCATCAACAGGCTGCTCAGTGTACTCCATCCTGCCAGAAAGAAGGTAAGAAAAATGCGAGTCCTTCCTGTGGTAGTGGTTGGCGCGAATGGAACCCTTCCTGCACGTGATGAGCAGCACGCTGCGTATGGTAGTCTTGCCGTCATCAAGGAGCTTTGTGATGCCTCCCCTGTCATCAACAAACTCCGGCTTCAACTGCCTGTAAACCGTTACCATAGCTGCCGCAGAAAAAAGGGCGTATTTAAAGTTTTAGTCAAAAAACCGGTGCCACAGCATATACCACAAACTAAGGAAGCCAACCTTCATGCCAATCTTCTTGCCCGCCCTGTAATCGCGATGCCTGAAGTGGATTGGCACCTCAACATAGACCTTGCCCCTCCTCTTCAGCTTCAGCATCATCTCAAGGTCAAACACAAAGCCATCCGCCTTGATTTGAATGGATTTGAGGTCGCTTAGCCGCATCAGCTTGTAACAAGGGTAAACGTCAGTCAGGTTGTGCCGGTAAAGGATGTTCCACACCCACTTTATTACCATATTGCCAACGTAATTCCTGAAAAGGACATTCTTCCTGCTGCCAAAAAGATACTGCCTTCGGCCAACAAACCTTGAGCCGATGACAACGTCAGCCAGGCCGGAATCAAGGATTGGCAGCATGTACCTGAAGTCGCCGGGCTCGTACTCCAGGTCAGAATCGTGGAAGACAACATAGTCCCCGGTTGCGTGCCTGATGCCCTCCTTTAGCGCACCGCCCTTGCCACGGTTTTTCTCATAAGCAAACTTCTTTATTCCATCAATCTTCTGGATAAGCTCCCTGCTGCCATCAGTGGAGCCGTCATCAACTACAATGATTTCTTTGCTGTAGGGGCCAATGTCAACTTTTTTTGTATGCTCAATCGCCTCAACAACAGTATTGCGCTCGTTGTAAACGGGCATTATGATTGACAAGGTTTTTTTCATTTTTACCATTGGCTTGGGCTATGGACGCGATTTATAAAACTTACCCTCGCCTCTTGTAAACAACAGTGCCTGTCCTTTCATTGCTGTACACAGGCACAAAGTCCTGCTCAACCTTCTGCAGCAGCTCTGGTTCAGCGATGCTCAGCGGCTCCAGCCTGAAGTTCTGGTTCACCCAGACATAATCGGCTTTTGACAAGTCATAATTGGATAATCTATGCACGTTGTAGCTGAGGCACTGCCCATTGTAGGCGATGAGGGCATCCTGTGGCGTGTTCTGCTTAATCCAGCCGAAATCGCCTGCGTATGCGCCCCATGCCTTTGCAGCAACAACGGTCTTTGCTGATTCAACTGCGGAAAATATGAAAACACAGCCAACAACAATTAAAATAACGGCAGCTGCCGCGGTCTTGAAACGTGCGAGCTTTTTCAGAATCATATCAAGGCCCAAAGCCCACAAAATCGCCAGAGCAGGCGCAGCCGGAAGGAAATACCTTGCCGAAACGAGGCCGGTGGAAGCGACAAAAACAGCTTCTGCCAGCACGAAAGAAGCGAGCCAGCCGTAAAGGAGCAAGCGGTGCCGCGCCTGCCTCACAAAGAGTCCGATGATTGCCGGAAGGAAGAAAAGCAGGGACAGCCCAATCCATGCTGCAACTGCTGCGCCCAAAAAGGGCAGGTCAACAAATGACAGCGCATCAAGGCTGCCTACGGGAGCGCCAAACAGTTCAAGATAAAACCTTGCAATCAGGCCGGGTGAAATGAGGTGGGCAAAAGAAAACATGGCCGCATCGTGACCTGGCTCAGGCAAGCCGCCAAAGAGCTTTGACATGAGAGGCCACATCGGATTGCCAAAAAGCAGGTAATTGCGCACAAACCACGGAAATCCAACCAGCGCAATGACAACCCCCGAAGCCGCTGACTTTGCAAGGAAAGCTTTCAGCCGGTTCCTGTGATAAGCCAGCAGGGCTAAAAAGAAAAAAGGCAGCATGACAAGCACTGTCTGCTTTGCCGCCATTCCCAACCCGATAAACAGGGCAGATAGGAGAATCCTTCGCTGCAAAAGAAAGTAAACTGCGACGGCGACAAGCAACACCGCCAGCGAATCGACAAAGGAAACTATGCTTGAGTTTATGTGCAAAGGCAAAAAAGCTACGAACAAGGTTGCAAGAAACCCTGTTCGCGAATCGCGCATCTTCCTGCCAATGAGAAAAACAAACGGCAGGGTGAGGCTTCCGAAAAACGCCGAGACAAGCCTGAAAGCAAACTCTGCCGCTGAAGTTCCAAACATGCCGAAGAACTTGTAAACGGCAGCTGCCGCGAAATGGAAAAGCGGGGCAGCGGAGAAAAACTGCCGGTCATGGATGCCAAAGGGCTCATCAAACGGAATCCTGCTGTTTTCAGCCATGAACCTTGCAACGGACAAGTGCCAGCAGCTGTCGCCAGAAGGGTGGCTGATTGCGGCAAGGACGAACCTGAGCAAAGCAGCTGCCACTATTACCGCTATGGCCAGCTTAGCATAGCGGCCCTCCGAATTCAGCCAGCGGGAAAATTTCATAATGGGCGTCATGGCAAAAACCTCTCCTTAATTATCCTCATAAGGATGGAGAAACCGTCCTTTATCCTTATCTTTGATTCACCAACCCTCTTCTCGTACTCGACAGGGATTTCTTTTATCCTGAAATGCTCCTTAATCGCCCTTATTGTGATTTCCGCCTCGATGTCAAAGCCCCTGGACCTGAACGGCTTAATCCTGTCAAGCCGGAAAGCCCTCATGCCGGAGTTTATGTCGTGAAGCCAGTTACCCCTGCCCAAAAACCTGAAGAAAAGGAGATTTATGGCAAGAGTATGCAGTATGTTGGGAATCCTGTGAAGCGGCCTTATGTTTTTCATGTCACGAGCGCCTATAGCCATGCCCGCCCCGTCTTCAATCGCTTTCAACAGGCCAGGAATGCGCTCAGGGGGGTAGGTGCAATCGCAGTCAATCGTGACCAGGACATCGTAACCAAGCTGCCTGGCGACTTCCAGAGCCTTTCGCATGCCAAACCCCTTCCCTTTCCCGTCGCGCTGGTAAACCGGAACATGGTTTTTCTCGGCAATTTCCACTGTGCCATCAGCTGAACTCTCGTCAGAGATAAACATTGGAAGCTTAAGCTCCTTAATACGGTCAATCATAAGCTGAATGCTGTCTTTCTCGTTCCTTGTTGGCAAACACACAACCGCTCTCATTTTTTCATGCGCAGCAATTATTGCGACTGCAGCAGTCGCAGCGAAGAATATATAAACGTTACCAAAAAACGATGGCTTGAACACTTCATGTCTGACTCCGAAAGAATAGCCAGGAACACAGCATTCCTCACTGTTGGCGAGATAACCACAAGGGTGCTTTCATTTCTGCTTGTGGTTGCAATAGCCCGCTACCTGGGAGATGTCGGGCTTGGCGCCTACGGCTTTGTCTTCGCCCTCACCGACCTGCTCCTCAACTTCATTGACCTCGGCGTGCCAATGTACCTGGCCAGGGAAATGGCGAAAAACAAGGCAGCGACACGCACCTACCTAAGCAACGCCCTTGGGCTGCGAGTGCTGATAATTCCGCTCATACCGGTAATAGGCCTGGCCACGTGGCTGATTGCAGTGTTCACCATCCACGCAGCAGCACCAGAAACAATGCTCATCACCGCACTGGCAATAGCAGGCATGGCATTCAGTTTCCTGAACGACCCGCTCAGGATAGCCTTCATGGCGCACGAGAGGGACGAGTATTACTCTGGCCTGATAATCGTTGAAAGGCTGATGTTCACCGGCGCAGGGTTTGCCCTGCTCCTCAACGGCTACGGCCTGGTCCCAATTCTCACCGCATTCCTGATTTCACAGGCAATATCGTTGCTTACCACTGCCTATTTTGTAAGGAAAAAACTCACAAGCTTCACGATAAAGCTTGACACGGCAGCAATTGCCTCAATCATCAAGAACTCGGCGTGGTTCGGGATTACCAATTTCCTCAGAATGGTCTACCAGAGGACGGACATAATAATGCTCGGCATAATGCAGGGCTTTGCAGCAGCAGGGTGGTATACCGCAGCATACAGGATAACAGAGTCGTTGAGGTTCATCCCGCTCGTGGTTGTCCCTGCAATCTTCCCGGCACTAAGCCGGTTTCACACGCAGTCAAAGGAAACCGGCAGGGCCCTGTACGAAAAAGCGTTCTACTACATGATCATCGCAGCACTGCCCCTGGCTGCAGGGCTGACGCTCACTGCAGACAGGATTATCCCATTCGTTTACCACAACCCGGGATTCTACAACTCAGTGCTGGCGCTCAAGCTCCTCATATGGGCAGAGGCGCTGCTGTTCCTGCACTACATCATGGGATTCCTGCTAAACGCCATAGGAAAGCAGCACCTTTTCACCATAGTGACTGCGACGTACGCTGCCGCAAATGTAGCGCTTAACCTCATACTCATCCCAAAGCACAGCTATGTCGGGGCTGGAGTGGCAGCCATAATCACGCAGGCAATTGCCGTAGTGACGCTTTACTATTTAAGCGCAAAGAACGGGTACGGGCTTAACGTTCCAAAACTGGCTTACAAGCCAGCGATTGCAGCAGCAGCCATGGCAGCAGCGCTTGTGGCCCTAAAGGGCGCACACCTCCTCATCTCGATACCAGTGGCTGCAGCCATTTATGTGGCGGCATTGGCAATAACCAAAGGCATTGGAAAGGAAGAGGTACAGCTAATCAAACAAGTGATGCAAAGGAAAGAAGCCGCATAAAGGGCTTTAAGCAAAGATACTTGAGGCAGCCCACAATTTTTTCCTCCAAAATTCAATTTGGGTGGAGCGAACCTGCAAGGTTTCGTAGTCGGTAAATCGCTGTTAGTTGCCCGCGAATACTTGGAGTGGTTGATTTTTAGTGCAACGATGTCGAAGGCAAAAAATCAAAGTTTGCCCTGAGCGTTTTATAAATTTAGAAGCCCCGCCGTCGTATTTTTAAGATTCTATTATTTTAATGTTAAATTGTGCATCTGAACCTAAACCGAATGTTGTTGGATTTTTTAATGCAATACCGCTTCCTGAAGGAATTGTGCATGTTTTCTTATAAAATTTAACCTCATTGCCCTCGCAATTAGCATAGTAATTGAATTCTTTATTCTTCGCCAAAAGCTCATATTCTTGTTGAGATGGAACAACATATATATCCAGAGGTTCACCTGAAGTAACTTCAAAAGAATAGGTTGCAACAGCATTTTTTGTACATATTGGATAAAATCTTGTCCAACCATCTGGAATAACATCACTTTCTTCAACGTCTATTTCATATTTTGTAGAAATTTGATAATACATAACTTTCCTCGGATCGTCATATTGGTCTTCACCACCTAAAGCATGCCCAAGCTCATGTTTAGCTATCAACAAAACAGTATCATAGTCGTATGGTTTCCATTTTTCTAGACAAAGACTATCTCCTAATCCTATTTCTATAAAATCACTGTAAACTGTATGACCAAGACTTCTCCCCCCAAATTCTTTTACCCATTTTACAATAACATCAGCGTCTTTCTGGGAACTGACTTCTTTGAAATTAGCTGATGGGAGATTTTTCTCCCAAAAAGACGTAGCTTCTCTAATAGAATTTGCGTATTTTGAATCAACTCCAAAAGGTAAAGAATCAATGTAAATCGCTGTTGTTTTTTGAGTAGATTGAACTTCTTGGATAGGCCTGTTAGTAGAACTGATGCAACCACCTATAGAAACTATGATTGCTACAAGTATGGCATAAACATAACTTTTCATTTGACCACAATAAAAGTTAATTAAAAGACTATATAAATTTCGCTAAATTTTTGAGCTGTCTTGTCATTCTTTTGAGTTATGCCCAAAGAATCGTTTCTATAATATTTCTTGCGAAGCAATGCTAAATGTGGCGAAGCCACTCGGCGGGGCTTCTCTATTTTAGCTTGGGGGCAAATTGCAACTAACTATAATTAGGTAGCATTGGCTTATGGGCTGGCAGGGGATGTCCAGTGACTTCTGAAGTCGTTTTGGCGGATTCTATGAGTGAACTCCCGTAAAATTTACGGCGGCCGCTGGAAGATTTACGGATTTTTGCTTCCACTGGACACTGGACAATACCGCGTAGGGTATTTAAGCAGGAAGGGGGTAGCAATTGCAATTCAAAAGCAACGCGAGATACGGAAAAGCTTAAATAGTAGTTTTAACTACTAGTAGTTAAGTGGCTAAAATGAGCGCGTTGCGGCAGTTGAAAGAGGAGAAAGACGTGTCGAGGAAGCTTTATGCGGAGGACATTCTGCTGTTAAGCGA